>JAFDXS010000453.1 GCA_018267795.1 Bacteroidota bacterium
GTCAAAGAAGGTAGAGATACGGTCGGGGTTTTCCCTTACCACCATTAGTTCCTCATCACAATAGTCACGTATGCCCACCTGTACCAGCTTTTTCATTTGCGGCACTTCTTTCAGCACATTGTACATGATAGATGCATGAGAATAAGTGAAGCCCTCGTATGCCTCACGCAGGTCGGCATGTGCATCAATCTGCAGTATGCCGAAGTCGCTGTGTACTGCTCCCAATGCTCTTATATACCCTAGTGGCGTACTATGGTCGCCACCCAGCAGACCTACCTTTTTCCCTTCTTTCAGCAGGTTGCCGGTCATTTCCTGTACCCAGTTGCAAAGCATGGCACTGCCCTGGTTTATCTCTATCATCTTTTCAGATAGTTGTTCATTTTCAGACACATCGCCACCATCTACTATATGAGAGATGATAAGCTGTGCACATTGGCGCAGGTAGTCGCTCTTTCGGCGTATGTTTTTATCTACCGGCAGCATATGAAAGCCTTTTTTCCATACATCAGTCATATCAGGGTCGTAAAGGTCCACCTGCATAGAGGCATCAAATACGTATTCCGGTCCCCTGGCAGTACCTTGCCTGTACGATACGGTTACTTCCCATGGTACAGGAAGCAGCACTACAGCGGCTTCATCTTCCTTAAAAGGAAGGCCAAATATGTTATTTGATTTTAATCCGACTGAGTTGGGATCGAAATTTGAAAGGTCTGCCATATAAATTCTATATAATAGGACGCGAAATTAAAACTTAAATCAAACAAATCTCTTTTCTTGTACCTTTGTGTACAGAAAAATAAACAAAGGCGGTGTTCTTGTTTCTGTATAAACTCCGCATTATCAGCATATAAGTTTTATGAAAAAGTCACACGTTGTTTTATTGGTTTTAGTAGCTGCGGCTGTATGTGTTATTGTTAGCATGTTCGGCGACTTCAGCACTTATGAAACTTTTGCATCAGCGGCTGCACAGCCGGGTAAGTCTTATCATGTTATAGGTGTGTTACAAAAAGATAAGGCCATGAACTATGACCCCAGGATTGATCCTAACCATTTTACATTTTATGTAAAGGACAAATCAGGAAATGTGAACAAAGTGATTTTTAATGGTACTAAGCCTACAGATATTGAAAAATCTGAGCAGATAGTGATGACAGGCTATGCGCAGGACGGAACTTTTCATTGCTCTAAAATCCAGATGAAATGCCCGTCTAAATATAAAAAGGATATGGTAGCAGTAGGTAACCAAAGCTAACGACCATGTTTCACTTTAATCCATTCAACTTCTTAACTTGAACACAACGCAATATATTGGGGAACATTTATGGCCCGGGTACCTGGGTCATTTTTTTGTTATCCTGTCTTTCGTAGCAGCTCTCTTTAGTTCATTCAGTTATTTCAGCGCTGTACGCACAGAAAACAGCAATATTGCAAATAGCAAAATCTGGCGCTCCTTGGGCCGTGGTGGGTTTTTCCTGCATGCGTTTTCCGTTGTTGCCATCTTTGCTGCGCTATACTATATCATAGAAAGCCATCTTTTCGAATACCATTATGCATGGGAGCATTCATCGCGTGCGCTGCCATCCAAATATTTACTTTCCTGCTTCTGGGAAGGCCAGCAGGGTAGTTTCATGCTATGGACATTCTGGCATTGCGTGCTGGGCATTATAGTAATGCGCACCTCGCATTTGCTGGAAACCCGTGTTATGACCATCATCTCCATGGTACAGGTGTTTCTCGCAAGCATGATAGTAGGTATTTATTTTGGCCCGGATATAAAAATGGGCAGTACGCCTTTCATGTTGCTGCGCAATGCCATGCAGGGTGCCCCTGTATTTTCCATGCCTAACTATATGAGCATGATACATGATGGCAATGGCTTAAATGTATTGCTGCAAAATTACTGGATGGTTATCCACCCTCCGGTGCTGTTCCTGGGTTTTGCTTCTACGCTTATACCATTTGCATACTGTATCGCTGCCTTATGGAAAAACGATTACCAGTTGTTTGCAAAGCCCGCGTTTACCTGGTCATTATTTTCAGGTGCGGTGCTTGGTACAGGTATCATTATGGGCGGTGCCTGGGCTTATGAATCGTTGAACTTTGGCGGTTATTGGGCCTGGGATCCTGTGGAGAATGCTTCTCTCATGCCCTGGCTCACATTAGTGGCCGGCATGCATACTTTGCTTATTTACAAGGCCACCAGGCGTTCGCTTGTTGTTACCTTTATACTGTTTCTCTTTACTTATTGCCTTGTCTGGTATTCTACCTTCCTTACGCGCACAGGCATACTGGGCAAAACATCAGTACACGCTTTCACCGGCGATGGTAAAGCACTCACTTATCACCTGCTTATTGTAATATGCGTATTACTTATTATATCCATTGGCTTAATGATTAAGAGATGGAAAACGCTGCCAAGAATAAAAACGGAAGAAGAAACATGGTCGCGCGAGTTCTGGATGTTTGTAGGCTCGTTTATACTCCTGCTTTCATCCGTGCAGATATCCATTACCACTTCTATTCCTGTCTGGTCGCCGGTGGCTAAATGGATTACAGGGAAGGATATTGCACCACCTGTTAATCCGGTACAGCATTACAATAGCATCCAGGTTTGGGTTGCTATTATAGTGGGCTTACTGTCTGCCACCGTATTGTATTTCAGGTTTCGCCATAGCGATATTAAAGTAGTTGCCCGCCGTCTAGGTATTACTGCACTTATAGCGCTTGCGCTTACATTATTTATAGG
>JAFDXS010000454.1 GCA_018267795.1 Bacteroidota bacterium
CTGCTGAAGCGAACCCTAAGAATGTAGCGGCGATGATGGCGATCTTTTTCATTTTATTAAATTTTGTTTGAGTTTGTTTTTTGTTTGTTTGATGATGCAAAGATGCAGCGCCGATTCACTGCTGCAAAACTTTTAGGGAGTGTTAACGGCAGATTAGTAACTGGTTAACAAGCCGTTAGCAAACAGGCAGATGGCTGATTGCCACAGGCGTTTACAAAGACAATAATGATGGCATAACTTAGTTATAATATATAACCTTAAACAGCCTGATGATGAAAAAACAAGCGCTTCTGATGCTGCTGGGCATCAGCCTTCTTACGGCTTCCTGCAGAGAGAACAGGGATAACAATAATAATACTACAACACCCGTAGTAACAGATGCGAGGCTTGCGAACATTAAACTGCCTCCGGGCTTCCAGATAAATGTGTATGCAAAGGACCTGGACTATCCCCGCTCTATGGCATTGGGGAATAATGGTACTGTGTTCTTTGGAGGCAAAGGAATAAGAGGTGTATATGCACTGGTGGATGCAAATAAGGATGGATATGCAGAAAAGGCATATAAACTAACCGATAATCTCATTACACCTAATGGAGTTGCCTTTCATAACGGATCACTATATATAGCACAGGTGGATACGATATGGCGGCTGGATAATATAGAATCGCGACTGGCTAACCCGCCTGCGCCGGTATTTGTATGTGCCAATGTGCCGCATAACCCTATGCATGGCTGGAAGTATATAGGGTTTGGCCCAGATGGAAAACTGTATGTGCCCGTAGGTGCACCGTGTAATATTTGCGATTCAGCTTCAGTTGATCAGCGTTATGCATCGATGACGCGGATGAACGCGGATGGGTCGGGATTTGAGGTATTTGCACATGGTATAAGAAACTCCGTGGGCTTTGACTGGAACCCGCTGACCGGAGAACTATGGTTTACCGATAACGGACGCGATGAGCTGGGTGACGATATACCCTCTGATGAGCTAAATAGGGCACCCAATCCGGGCATGAACTTCGGCTATCCCTTTTGCCACCAGGGAGATATTGCTGACCCGATATATGGCAGGATGCATGACTGCAGTGAATTTACACCACCCGCAGCCAAGCTGGGAGCGCATGTGGCGGCGCTGGGCATGAAATTCTATACAGGCAATATGTTTCCTGCTACTTATAAGAACCAGATATTTATTGCAGAGCATGGATCATGGAACCGCAGCACGCCTATTGGCTATCGCATAGCGCTAGTGAGGCTTAGCGGCAATACTGTGACCAGTACAGAGATATTTGCGGAAGGATGGCTGCAAAATGGTGATGCCTGGGGCAGGCCGGTAGATATATTGCAACTAAAAGATGGCTCCCTTCTGGTTTCGGATGATAAAGCTAATATGATCTATCGTATTACTTATCATGGATAAACCATTAGTTGGCATTATTATTTTGATCGTTTTTACTTGATTATCCTTAGTTAACATTTTCTTGGCAAAAACAGGAACTGCTTTTGAACTACAGGGTACAGAGACCAGTCATGATCTCTGCAAGTAAAACGATACTATATGAAAAAAGGAACTAAAAAATTAATTATAGCACTCACAATAGGCATGTGTGTTATAATGGGTTTGTCTGTACAGCAGGCAAAGGCCCAGGTGGGTGTTTCGGTATCTTTTCAAACCTTTTACGATGACCTTTCACCATATGGCGAATGGGTGGATGCCCCGTCTTATGGTTATGTATGGGTGCCACAGGACGTAGATGAAGATTTTCGTCCTTACTATTCCCGCGGACATTGGGTAATGACCGAATATGGTAATACCTGGGTGTCTGACTATAATTGGGGATGGGCAACCTTCCACTATGGCCGCTGGACCTATGATGACTATTATGGATGGGTATGGGTACCAGGCAGCGAATGGGCCCCGGCATGGGTGAGCTGGCGCCATAGTGATAGCTATTGTGGCTGGGCACCTCTTAGCCCGGGAATAAGCATCGGTGTTTCATTTACAAATTACTCATGTCCTAATGACTGGTGGGTGTTTGTAGGTCCGCAATATTTATACAGACCTGACTATCGCCAGTACTGGAGAGGACCACGATATAATACAGAGATAATAAACAGGACGACCATCATAAATAACGTTTATGTGAACCATGGTAATAATGCACGTTATAATTATGGCCCACGCCCACAGGAAATACAGCGGATTACGAACAGGCCTGTACCTCAATATCGTTTAGCTAATGTATCAAGGCCAGGCGCAGCAAGTATTAGAAATAATGTTGTAAACATGTACCATCCTGCAATGGTGAGACCTATGTCCTCTGCCCGCCCCGCACCTGCACATATAGTAGCTGCCCCGCGACCTATAGGCAGACCTGCAGCTGTGACCAGCAACGCACGACCTGAGTTTCATACACAACTGAGGCAGGGAGTAATAAGACCGGGTAATGTACCGAACAATCCTCAGGGAAGGCCGCAGATGCAGCCCGGACGTGGCAATGTGCCAGCAGCGCAAATGCAACATAATGTGCCAGGCAGACCAGCACCGAATATGATGAGGCCACAGGCACCTGCGCAAATGCAACAACGCCAACAGCAACAAATGCAGCAACGCTCGCAGGAAATGCAACGCCAGCAGCAGATGCAACAGCAGCGCCAGCAACAACAGATGCAACAGCGCTCGCAGGGAATGCAAATGCAGCGTCAGCAACAAATGCAGCAGCAACGCCAGCAACAGCAGATG
>JAFDXS010000455.1 GCA_018267795.1 Bacteroidota bacterium
TTGCCATAGGCACATCATAATCATACGGTGTAGCAGGAAAATTAAATTTCATTTCATTCAGATCAAACGTAGAAGCTCTGCCGCCGCTATATTCATAGCGAATGCTATCGTCAACGTTGAATGTAAAGTCTTGCCAATCATAATCGCTGCTCTTGAGTCGCTCAGAAGGAGTAGTCGTTTTTGCGCCCAAGTGAGACTGTGACTGAGCCTGCAATAGGTTCCTGATAAATCGATGATGGACATCGTTCCAGTTGAGTGCGGGTTTCATTTGCGATTGGGCAAATAGTTGCGTAACAGCCAACAGGGAAAGCGATAATAGTAATGCTGTTTTCTTCATGTTTAAAAGATTGAGGGTAAGGAAATAAATATGTCATGTATGCTTTGACCTATAACGTAAAAATACGTCATAAAAACATATGAACATAAAATTTGATTAAAAAAAGAAAATCAAACGTTAAAACACTTCGGCGGAAGGCTATCTTATGACAGTAATGTTTCCTTTTAACAATGTTTTTTCAGCTCCGGGGGTGTCTTCCAGCAATTCGATGGTATAAACGAATACAGAGTTATCTACCAGACCACCCATAAGCTGACCTTTGTATTTGCCATCCCAGCCGTAGTTTACATCATTAGATGTGAAAACTTCCTGGCCCCAGCGGTTGAAAATTTTCAGATGATATTCCTTTATAGGACAAAGCACAACTGGCTTGAAGAAATCATTAGCACCGTCATTATTTGGCGTGAAAGCATTAGGCACTGCGATACAATGAATACAGTTAGAGAAATAAACGCCCAAACTATCAGTATAGCTACAGGATATACTATCAGTTTCTGTGAGTGTGTATATGCCATTCGCAGTGACGGATATACAGCAGGTGGTATCGCCCGTATTCCATAGATATTTTACACCTTGCCTGGTATCACCTATTTCTATCTGATCGATACGGCATACAAGTGTGTCCTTGCCAAAATTAAAATAAGGAGCCGGATTTACTTTTATCCAAACATTATCTGAACCAGTGCAGCCTGCTGCCGTGGTAGCTGTGAGGGTAAGCTGCGTAGTAGTGTCTGCGACAAAAAAAGCACCTGCCGCTGCTGCGTCCTGCACTGCGGAAGCCGGTGACCAGCTATAGGTATAAGCGTAAGCGGGGCTTATGGAAGGAGTCAAAACGATGCGTGCGCCTTCGCATATAGCGGTATCATTGCCTGCAAAAACTGTGGGCGTTGGCTGAACCGTCAACGTAAATGAGGCTGAGCTATCAGCGCAGTTAGCATGGGTTGCGGTGACGGTATATATTCTTGTAGAATCGGCAGTAATGAGTGTGTTAAGAATTTTAGTATTTGATACGCCATTTGCAGGAGACCATGTATAATTAAAGTCAGGATCACCGCTTGCCCTGATATATATTGAAGCACCGGAACAGACAGTGGTATCATGCATAGACAACGTAAACATCTTTAAGATCTTTACATTAACCGTATCAACTGTTTTACAACGCGTTTTGCCTGCATAGGTAATAGTGACAAGATAACCAGATGAAAGGCCTGCTGTATAGGTAGGATTGGCAATGCCAGTGCTACTGAGATACAGGGGTGGTGACCAGCGGACCGCAGTAGTGATGCCGGGGCCAACAGTGGCAAGCGGAACAGAAAGCTGAATAGAACCTGTGCAAAGAGCTGTGTCAATACGCCGATTATCAGGCTTGGGCAATGCAGTTATTGATATGGTATCTCTGTTGGCACATTTAATATTGTCGGCTGCATAGAGGGTATAACGTGTGGTGAGCGAAGGATGAACAAATGGTGTAGTGCAAGCGGTGCAGCTTAAAGAAGCGGCGCCTGAACCACCGGGTAGTGCTGCCCATGAAAAACTGCTGCCACCTACGGCATGGAGATGTACGGTATCGCCGGGGCAAATAATTGTATCCTGAAATGCGCGGGTAGTGGGCCAGACATAAATAGGTATGGCAAACACCGCATTCTCTACCGGCATATCAACAGTAACCCAATAACACTGACCTGTGTCTATTGCATTAATCATAAGTAAATGCAACCCTGTATCAAAAGGCCCTGGTGTCCAGGTAACGCAAGCTCTGACGGAATCGGTGAACATATTTGTATAAGACACAGAAGGATGAGAAGACGTAGTAAACAAACTATCATTATCCGTTACTGCCAGCTCTGCATGATACTTTGTGCTTTTTACATCGAAACAAAAACTAAAAGGAGCAGAAGTGCAAGCGCCAATAGTTTTGGATGTATAAGTGGCGTTTATGACTGACGTGGAATCAACTGCCAAGGTAGGTGCAGGATCATTGCAAGTAAGCACTACTATATCATTTTCGCGCATGGCGCTGCCAATCTTTTTCCATACATAGCCAGCGCTTGTTTGATATTTCCGGTACTCATTAAAACGAACTAATTGTGCAAAATAACCTGTACTATCAGTAGTAAAAGATTCGGTGCCTGTGCTATTGTCAAAAGTAAAGGTACCAGCGCAATCAATAGGGTTGGCAAGCAAAGAATAACCCGGCGCATATGGTTCGCTAACGCCATGACAGTTATCACCGCCCATGGGTGCGATATACTCATAATAAAGTGAATCATTATCTATATCTATTGCTCCGTTATTGTAGGAAAACGGGCTGTTTTCGCATAAATAGAAAGGCACTACCTGGGAAAAATAAACGGAAGAATTGCCCTGGGCATTTAAGTTGTCAAGTGTTGCCTCGACATACATA
>JAFDXS010000456.1 GCA_018267795.1 Bacteroidota bacterium
GCTGAGCCAATACTGAAAGAAAGATTTGCAGATGTGGACCTGGTATGGGAATAGCCACGCAGCCTGCAAAGCTGGAGCTCTACTACAGAAACATTTTATGGTAATGGCTTTGTGCTGACCGGTAATGTTACTGAATTTCTTGATCCTGTATTCTCATCAGGCGTAACGCTAGCTTCGGTGTCTGCGCAAAAAGCAGCCAACCTGGTGATTCGCCACTTTAAAGGTGAGCAGGTAGATTGGGAAAATGAATACATGAAATTTATGCAACGCGGTATAGACGTGTTCCGCACCTATGTAAATACATGGTATGATGGCACGCTGTTTAGTATATTCTTTGCAGAAGAACGTAATGAAGATATAATGAATAAAATATGCTCTGTGCTGGCTGGCTATGTGTGGGATGAATCAAACCCATTCGTACGCAACCATGAAAAGAATGTGCGCACGCTGGGCAAGTATATGAGTAAAGCAACTATTGATAAATAGCTAACACAGACAATCTTGAGCCTGAATATAGAAAGGTGTATAAGAATAAACGAACAAGGAATAGCAAAGAATGGCATGCAATTGCATGCCATTTCTCCTGATGCTGATACTGCGGCTGATGTGTATCGTTTATTGTCTTATAACTATCCTAAGTTTTTTAAAATGGATGAGCTGTGCAAATGGGCATGGCTATGTGCGGAAGTACTGCTTGCCGAAGGCGAAGGACATCTTTATGAAGGGCTAAACAAAAATAATATTGCAGTAGTTCTGGCTACATCTCACGGTTGCCTGGAGACAGATAAAAAATATACTGCTACTATCAACACTATACCCAGCCCGGCCCTCTTCGTATATACATTGCCTAATATAATGCTGGGAGAGATATGCATAAGGCATGGCTTTAAAGGTGAGCAAGCCTGCCTGATGCAGGAAGGTTTTGATGCAGAAGAAATACACTTCCTGGTGAGCGATATGCTGGAGCAGCGCGGTATGGATGCATGCCTCTGCGGCTGGGCAGATGTAACAGCAGAGAAACATGAACTGTTCTTTTGCTGGGTAACGAAGCATAAGAAGGGAATACCATTTACTGCCGCTATGGTGCAACAATTAATGAACAGTTAAAGGCAATTATCTGCTTTGTTTGTATCTTGTATTATGGCAAAGTCAAAGGGCTTTAAAGACTGGCTTAAACGCACTATGAATATACTTGGCCCCGGATTGATAACCGGAGCAAGTGATGATGATCCATCGGGTATTGCAACCTACTCGCAGGCAGGCGCAGGATTTGGCAATGCTACTTTGTGGACTGCCTTGCTAAGTTTCCCCCTCATGGCCGCTATGCAGGAAATGTGCGCACGCATAGGCATAGTAACGGGTGAAGGCCTGGCGGGCACTTTAAAAAAATATTACTCAAAGCCTGTATTGTACTTTATTGTATTGCTCAGCTTTCCTGCTATAGTGCTGAATATAGGGGCAGATATAGAAGGTATGGGTGCAGTAGCCAATCTTATAGTGCCTTCTGTAAACGCACCTGTTTTTAGTTTTATTTTTACTGTTATTCTGCTGGTGTGCATCATATATTTCCCCTACCAGAAGATTGCCTCTATACTGAAGTATTTGTGTGCTATACTACTCGTATACCTGGTGGTGCCTTTCATAGTAAAGCAAGACTGGATGCAAATAGTGAAATCTACATTCATACCTACTATACATTTTGACAAAGAATTTCTAAACATACTGGTAGCAATATTAGGTACTACAATATCGCCCTATCTTTTTTTCTGGCAGGCAACTATGGAGTCGGAAGGGAAAAAAGAAGCTAAGGGCAGTATAATGGTAGATAAAAAAGAAGTGATAAGCATGCAGAAAGATGTGAGCATAGGTATGCTCTTATCCAATGTTGTAATGTTCTTTATTATACTCACAGCTGCATCTGTTCTTTTTAAAAATGGCATACATAAAATTGATACAGTAGAGCAGGCAGCCGAGGCATTAAAACCGCTTGCGGGTAATCTTGCCTATTTGCTTTTTGCGCTGGGTGTATTAGGTACCGGCTTTTTAGCAATACCTGTATTAAGTGGTTGCTTATCTTACATGTTCGCGGAAACTTTTGGATGGGAAGAAGGGCTTGATAAGAAATTTCATGAGGCAAAGGGCTTTTATATTATCATAATAATTTCATTAGTTGTGGGCCTTGGGCTCAATTTTTTGGGTATCAGTCCTATACAGGCATTGGTTTATACAGCAGTGCTGTACGGGCTTACTGCACCGGTAGCTATTGCTATAGTAATGCATATCTGTAACAACAAAAAGATAATGGGAAAATTTACGAACCACCCTATATCTAATATAGCGGGCGTGATAACCTTTTTGCTAATGGGGACAGCCGCAGTAATGCTTATTTATTTTCAGTTCTTCAGTTAAACTATCCGTACAGCTCCAGATGCACGTCTTTTTTGTCAAAGCCCAGTTCTACTATTTTGTGTTTGGCTTCGTCTATCATGACGCGCCAGCCGCATAGCATGAAATGCGATTGTTGTTTGTGACTGCTTAGTTCTTCATATACATGATGCACGTATCCCTTACGTCCTTCCCACTCTTCGCGGGATAGTGTGGGGTGATAATTAAATTTTGGCAACTCTTTTTCCAGCTGGCGCATTTCGTCCTCGTATAAGAGATCTTCCCTTTTGCGGGTGCCAAATATGAGGTCTATCTTTTTATGCGGCACATCGTGCTCTTTTATATAGT
>JAFDXS010000457.1 GCA_018267795.1 Bacteroidota bacterium
CGCAATAAGCTCAAACGCCAATATACTAAACATGCTGATATCTAATCCCGCCACCAATATAAACCCACCAATAAGCGGCCCTAATACAGCACCTACCTGCCATGCAGTGCTGCTCCAGGTAGTGCCGTTGGCATATTGCTTGCGTGGCAGCAGCATACCCATTATAGCAAAAGAAGCAGGGCTAAGGAAGGCCCTTAATACCCCTCCAATAAATACGCTTGCATACACCAATTTCACGGTAGTGCTTACCCCTACAGCATGCCCAAAATGCGGAACAGACAATAATGCCAGGAACAGACCCACTAATAGGTACCCCACTATACAAGTGAGTATTGTACCCCGCTTTTCCATCTTATCTACAAAATGCCCGGAAAAGAAGGAGCAACCTATAGCCGGTATCGCCTCACAAAGCCCCAGCACACCCACCAGCGACACATCTTTAGTAAGTGTATATATCCAGTAGTAAATGATGAACGACTGCATATTGAGGGCAAGTATCACGAAAAACCTCGTAACAAGGTAATTGCGAAAAAGAGGGTATCTAAGTGCTTTGTTCTTTATAAGAAACGAAATGGCCGGTTGCAAGTACAAATATTTATGGGAGCAAATTTATTGTATAAGCAGATATCAAATAATATATGCCGAAATTTAACGCCAAAAAGTAAATTTGCTTATTAATGGCAAATACAAGGCAAATTATCACCACCAGCGTAACCCAGGCATTGCAGGAACTGCGGGTGAATAAGTTGCGCACTTTCCTTTCTTTGCTGGGCATTACTATAGGCATATTTTGTATCATAGCCGTACTCACCGTGCTGGATAGTATGAAAAACAATATTCGTACTGAGATGGCCTCGTTGGGCAGTGATGTACTATATGTAAACCGCTGGCCCTGGATGGATGAAGGCGGTGAGTACAAATGGTGGGAGTACTGGCGCAGGCCAAGTATGACATCGGTAGAAGTAAAGGCCGTCGAAGATCAGGTGCCGGACGCTTCATTTGCCACTCTGTGTTTCCCGCTTAACAATCTTACTATAAAGCATGCAGACCTTGATATAAGCGGCATTACTGGCTATGGTGTAATGAACGATTTTGACAAGATCCAGAATATAGAAATAGCCAATGGCCGCTACCTGAGCGCTTCAGATATAGATGGTGGCAGCAATGATGTAGTGTTGGGTGCAGAGGTGTACAATAGCCTTTTCCCCACGGGTATTAATGCATTGGGCACTGGTGTTACCTTCTTCGGTAAAAAATTCAACGTGATAGGCGTGATGAAGAAAGTGGGTAAGAATATGGCTGGCTTTGACTTTGATAATGCGGTCATATTTCCTTACTATTCGGTAGGCTCCTATGTAGATACCCGCTCATTTAATTATGATCCCCTGATGATTATTAAAGCGAGGAACGGGGTAAATATAGATGAGCTGAAGTATGAGGTAGAGGGAGTGCTTCGCAGAGTGCGCAAGGTGCGGCCGGGGCAGGCAAATGACTTTGCAATAAATCAGCTAAGCCAGGTATCTGAACGTATAGATGCAGTATTTGTAACGATAGATGTGATAGCTATAGTGATAGGGGGCTTTTCACTAATTGTCGGGGCATTTGGTATAGCAAATATTATGTTTGTAACGGTAAAGGAACGTACCAAAATAATAGGGCTGAAAAAAGCCATAGGCGCCCGTTCCAAAAGCATACTAATGGAGTTTTTGATAGAAGCGATTACGCTGTGTATAATGGGTGGACTAATAGGTATTGTGGTTGTACTATTGCTAAGCCTGGCATTGACTTACGGCGCTGACTTTACTGTAACACTGTCTTTAAAGAACTTTTTATTAGGCATCGGCATATCTGCTGCTGTGGGTGTACTTGCAGGTTTTATTCCTGCACGTGCGGCCTCCAGGCTAGACCCTGTAGTGGCTATACGATCAAACTAACTGAACAATAAATGGAAAAGGAACGCATACTGATACTGGACAAAGAACGAATAGACCGCAAGCTGCAGCGCATGGCTTACCAGCTATGGGAATATAACAGCAATGAACCCGCCGTGACGCTGATAGGTATTGATGGCACTGGCTTAGCTGTAGCAAAAAGCCTTGCTGAGAGGTTGAAAGCAATAAGCAAGCTGGATGTGCAGGTGATAGCTATAAAGATGAACAAAAAACAACCGCTCCATGATGATATAAATATTAAGGATGACCTTAGCGGCCGTTCTGTAGTACTTGTGGACGATGTAGCCAACTCAGGCAAAACATTATTATATGCCCTGAAGCCGCTCCTTGCTTACGAACTGAAGAAAATTTTGATTGCTGTACTCGTTGACCGCAAGCATAAATCTTTCCCTATATCGCCAGATATAGTGGGGCATACCGTGGCCACTACGCTACAGGAGCATATAGAAGTAGAACACCATAATAATGATATAACAGCAGCATACCTGCAATAAATAATAAAAACAAAAATAGCAACTAATAAGACAATGGCGATTACACTTGTTATTCACGGAGGTGCAGGCAATATAACTCCTGCTATGATGACAAAAGAACAGGAACAGCAATATAACGAAGGGCTAAAACTGGCGCTGGACAAAGGATATGATGTATTAAAAAATGGCGGTGCTTCGCTGGATGCAGTGGTAACTGCTATAGCAGCGTTGGAGGATAATCCCATTTTCAATGCAGGCAAGGGATCTGTATTTACCAAGAAGTGATTGAATGAAATGGAT
>JAFDXS010000458.1 GCA_018267795.1 Bacteroidota bacterium
AGAACAAGAAGAACACCCCAGAGCGTATAGAATTGAAGAAATTCAACCCTATCATGAAGAAGGTAACTGTTCATAAAGAAATTAAATAATTATACTTAAAAATATTTTGAGTTATGGCAAAAGCAGCTAAAACCGCGATCAAGACCAAAGACCAGAAAGCGGCCGCAGAAGCGAAGAACTATACAAAAGTGATAAAGGCTGTACGCAGCCCTAAGTCAGGCGCTTATACCTTTAAAGAAGCTATGGTGCATAAAGATAAGATCAAAGATTTTTTAGCGGCAAAATAACGCAGCCCCTGTAGACTAAGTACTTATAAACTTAGACTTATAAACATACTACTAAAGGCCTTCCCAGCGGGAGGCTTTTTTAGTTGGAATATTCCGATCTTTAATATTATTTTACATTGAACCCCATAATGTTATTACAATGATACTCATAGCCATCCTTATTCCCTGGCTTTCATTTTTCCTGCGTGGCCGCATACTGCACGGCATATTATGCCTACTGCTGCAAATAACTTTAATAGGCTGGATACCTGCAGCTATATGGGCTGTGGCAGATCTGCAAAACAGAAGAGCGGAGAAAAGAACCAACCGTATGATACGGGCAATGCGCCAGAGCTAACCAAATAATAATTACCGTTCTACTTTAATAAGTAACTGCTCAGTAAGCTGGGCAGTTATTTGTATTTTTGCATGCTCGATAAGAAAAATATGGAATACGCCTTCAGGAATATAGAAGAAAAGTGGAAGAAATACTGGAACGAACAACAAGTATATAAAGTAAGTAACCATAGCGAAAAGCCTAAATGCTATGTGCTGGACATGTTTCCCTACCCCAGCGGCGCCGGCCTTCATGTTGGCCATCCCTTAGGATATATTGCCTCTGATATCTATGCACGCTATAAGCGCCTGCGCGGCTATAATGTGCTGCACCCAATGGGCTATGACGCATTTGGCCTGCCTGCAGAGCAATATGCCGTAGAAACAGGACAACACCCTGCAGTAACTACAGAAAAGAACATAGCCCGCTACCGCGAGCAAATGGACGATATAGGCTTCAGCTATGACTGGAGCCGCGAAGTGCGCACCAGTGACCCAAAATACTATAAATGGACACAGTGGATATTCCTGCAACTTTTCCATAGTTGGTACGACAGAAAGCAACAAAAAGCAAGACCGATATCAGAACTGATACGCCACTTTGAAAAAGAAGGCAACAGCAATAACCCTTGCCCTGTAGATGATACATTTTGTTTTGACGGGAAAGCATGGAAAAACTATTCTGAAAAAGAAAAGCGCGATACGCTGATGAAGTATCGCCTGGCCTACCTGAGCCATGCCGAAGTGTGGTGGTGTGAAGCACTGGGCACCGTGCTGGCGAATGACGAGGTAGTAAATGGCGTATCGGAAAGAGGTGGGCACCCTGTAGTGAAGAAGAGAATGAACCAGTGGTTCCTGCGTATAACAGAATTTGCCGAACGATTGCTGGACAGCCTTGAAGGCCTGGAATGGACCGAGGCCATGAAAGAAATGCAGCGCAACTGGATAGGCAAAAGCAATGGCGCAGAGGTAAGATTTGACGTGGCAGGCAATTATGGCAAGCACATTACTGTATTTACTACCCGACCAGATACCATATTTGGAGTGGACTTTATAGTACTAGCACCGGAACATGAACTGGTAAATACAATAACCACACCCGAACAGGCGAATGCAATAGAAGAATATAAGCAGTACGTGCAAAGCAGAAGCGAACGCGAACGCATGGCTGAGGTGAAACAAGTGACCGGCTGCTTTACGGGATGCTATGCATTGCACCCGCTTACACATAACCCAATACCTATATGGATATCGGAGTATGTACTGGCAGGCTACGGCACCGGTGCTATAATGGGCGTACCGGCTGGCGACCAAAGGGACCATGTATTTGCCAAACATTTTAATATACCTATCACTAACATATTCGGACAGAATTATACAGGAGAAGAAGCCTATGCCGATAAGGCTGGCGTACTGGATAATAGTGATTTCCTGAATGGCGTAGAAATAAGTAAAGCAAGTGAAATAGCTATACGGGCAATAGTAGATGCTGGGGCAGGGAAAAGCAAAATAAACTACAAAATGCGCGATGCGGGATTTAGCCGCCAGCGCTACTGGGGTGAACCCTTCCCTATCGTTTATATAGGTGACGAGCCATACGCTATAGATGAGCCTGAACTGGATGCATTCCCAGAATTACAGCAACTGCCGGTGGAACTGCCGCAGGTAGATGATTACAAAACGGGGCCAGAAGGACAAGGCCCATTGGCGAATATAACAGACTGGGTAAATACAGCGGCGGGCAGAAGAGAAACCAATACAATGCCTGGCTATGCAGGCAGCAGCTGGTACTTTCTTCGCTATATGGACCCGCATAACGATACTGAATTTGCAAGCCGTGCTGCTACGGACTACTGGCGGCAGGTGGATGTATATGTGGGCGGCACGGAACATGCAGTAGGGCACCTGCTCTATAGCCGCATGTGGACAAAAGCACTACATGACCTGGGGCATATTACATTCCAGGAGCCTTTTAAGAAGTTGATAAACCAGGGTATGATACAGGGAAGCTCGCGCTTTGTGTATCGTGTACGCGGTACTAATAAATTCGTTTCAAGTGGATTGAAAAATCAGTATGAAACAGACAAGCTGCATGTGGATGTAA
>JAFDXS010000459.1 GCA_018267795.1 Bacteroidota bacterium
ATGATACCCCTACCTGCACAGTAGAGGCCTGTAATATCCGCGATAATTTTTCACTGCTAAAAAAGAAAGACATAGTAGTGCTGGGCATCAGCAAAGATGAAGTAAAGAAGCACAAAAAATTTGAAACAAAATATTCACTTCCGTTTACCCTGATATCAGACGTTGATACCAAGATCAATAATGAATATGGTGTATGGGCAATGAAGAAATTTATGGGCCGTGAGTATATGGGTACGCTACGCACTACATTCCTTATAAATGAAAAGGGTAAGATAGACCATATAATAGAAGACGTGGAATCTAAAAACCATACGCAGCAGATACTGGATGCCTGGGGACTTTAGAACTCAAACTTCACGCTGCCGAAGATGCCGAAATAACGGCCTTTGTCTTCTGTAGGTAATGGGGCGGGCGTTACACGCCATACAAAGTCAATACGGAATATCTCAAGTATATTTTCTACCCCGGTACCTAATTCTATATAAGGGTTACCTTCCAGCGTACGGAAGTCGTAACCCTTATTTAAGTTAAGTTGTTTGTTAGCATCGCTCAGCGAACCCACTACACCTTTAGCAGTCCAAAACTGACGCAGCTTAGCCCTTCGCAGCAAAGGTATGTAGTTGAAGATACCGCCACCTATATTATGCTCTATACTAAAGCCTGCATACTGGTCGCTAATGAATTCATATTTATTCATCATCTCGAATGCGAAGCGATTGTAGTAATAATACTCGTTACCGGGATGTATTTCCAACAGTGGATAAGGCAGGGTATTAAATATCTTCCCCGCAAAAAGGTTGTAATAAAGCGAACCCAATGGCGCTATCGGCACTGTGTTAGAAACAGTAAATCTTGCCTTCTGATAATCATAACCGCTATTTAAAATGCCTTTACCACCAGCAGATACGTCCAGTTGCAGTATAGGATATTTACTGCCCAGGCTCACACGCAGGTAATTACCCTCGATAAACTTTTCTTTGTAAGCCCAGCGAAATCTGATAGATGCTTCAGAGCTTATTACACTATTTGTTTCCTCACCATTCATATCATGAAATATACCCGCAGACGGCAAAGGTGCGAAAGGTGTAAACTCTTTATGCTGCAGCGTAAGCTTGTGACTAAAGCCACTAAAATATTCTTTATAAAACTCCAGCCTGTCCTCATCAGAGAAAGCTAATTTCCATGGTACACCCGGCTTGCGAAAGAGGTAGCTGAAAATATTATCGGCCGTTCCTACTTCTGCATAGTAGTTAGTACTATGGTCTATGTCATAAGTTTTAGAACCATAGAGGTACATACGCGGTTTCCTGTTCAGCAGCCAAAGGCCTGTGAACTGGTACTTAAACTTATCATCTTTATCTCCGTATGCAAGGTAGCCGGTGAGGTGCAGGTTTTTAGAGAAGTCGGGTGATGTACCCATAGAAAACCTGAAGCGATTGCCCTCTACCGGATTGGTACTATATATATACCAGTATGGGCCAAACTGCAAAGAGCCTACATCCACCGTACCTATGAACAATAACTTGAACAAATTTTTATACGCTTTAAATAAAGGCATCTGCTGTATGGTATCTACCATTTTATAAATGGCCTTCTCGTTTTTAGATAATGTATCAGGCCGCATCATTGCCCAGTCAGCATCAGAATATTTTCTTGCAGAGTCTGCCACTATTACGTCTTCTTTATATTTCTTATCATCCAGCACATTGGCTACAGCGGTATCGTTTACTACTATCTTGCTGTAGGAGGTTGTTTTTCTTCCTATAAAGCCCGGTATCTTTAAGCCGTATGGCGCTGTAAAGTCCGCAACGAATTTATCTTTTATACAAAACCAGAAACTGTCTTTTACTATAGCATATTCCTGGTACAGGCTTATACGGTTCACATAGTTTACGTTTGCAAGCTTAGGTACTTCCATTGATATACGCTGCAATGCATATACAGAATCCACTACCCAAAAATCGCCATAGAAGCAATTTTCGCCGGCTCGCCTTGGTTCAAACTGCACCAGTATCACTTTATGCCCATATGCTTCTTCCGTATCTTTTATTTTATACTTGTAGTAGAAAAGGCCTGAGTTACTGATGGGGCTCACAAACTTTTTATCGAATACCGGGAGGAAGTTGTCGTAGGAATTTACATTCTGATAAAGGCTGCCCAGCAATTTGGTAATACCTTCATTCTTTATCCCTTTTACCATTGATGCCTTTATGAACTCGCGTTCTTTCTTAGGCTTGCTCCTGTAATAATAATCGGATAAAGTTTCGGTGAGATATAATGGCAAAAATGGTTTTGCTTCTGATACTGTATCTACATTATCGTAGATAAACCCAAACTTTTTGAGCAATGGTATTTTTTCAAATTGCGCGCGCGATAGCCTTTCCAGGTCAGCCTCCAGTTTATTATATGCCTGGTAGCCGTAGTTCTCTATGCGGTCCGGATTGTTGTAGGGCTTTCTTCTTATTATATTTTTCATCAACACTACAGCCGGGTCTTCGCCTGCATGTACTACCACTTCATTCAGCTGATTGGTAGCGCGCTCCATTTCTATTATTGTTTGCTGGCTATGGCTGCTTTTATCAAAGCGCTTATTATACACAGTATAGCCAATAGCAGTGACACGCAATGTATCGTTTGGTGCCTTATCAAATTTCAAATCAAAGTTACCTTCCAGGTCGGCAGATACGCCTACAGCCGTATGCGG
>JAFDXS010000045.1 GCA_018267795.1 Bacteroidota bacterium
TAGAACTGCACTTTAGGTGCACTTTGTGCTCCCTGCTCAGACTGGAACATAGGACGTGACTTAAAGCCCATAATACCCGCAAACATTACCTGCGGGAAATTGGAGATTTTAACGTTAAAATCTCTCACCGCCTGATTATATTTATCACGTGCAAATTTTATCCTGTTTTCAGTGCCTTCCAGTTGTGATTGAAGGTCTTTAAAATTTTCTGTAGCGCGCAACTGCGGATACTGCTCTGAAACCACCATTAAGCGACCCAAAGCCTGGCTCAACTGGCCTTGTGAAGCCTGTATCTGCTGTAGTTTTTCGGGAGTAAGGTCTTTTGCGTCCACTTTTATTGATGTGGCATTGGCCCTCGCCTGTATTACCTGCGTTAATGTTTGTGTTTCGAAGTTTGCAGCGCCTTTTACGGTGGCCACGAGGTTAGGTATCAGATCCATTCTTCTCTGGTAGCTGCTCTGCACTTCTCCCCATGACTGATCTACATCTCCACGCAAGCCATTCATAGTATTATAACTGCATCCACCCATTAAAATGATAACCAATACGATACCCAGGAAAATATATAAGCCTTTCATGTTTTTAATATTTTAACCAAAAATAGCATTTACAATCAATAAAATACACAAGGCCGGCAATAATGCCGGCCTTGTGTGAAAAATATGGTGGATAAATATTATTTAGCGTGATGGTGCGGCATGTGTGAAGCCTTACTGCCTTTCATTGGCAAATAAAAGCGGGCAGATGCACCGACTATGTTGTTAGGAAAGAAAGCCACTTCGCTTACAAAATTGATAGCAGGTTTAAAGTCTGCAGAGAGGCCCAAAGGAATATTCTTAAACACGTATTCAACCCCACCTATACCATCAATACCAAAGATACCCTGGCTATTATTATCATCGTACCTATCCCAGGTACCAAAGTGAAAACCACCACCAAAGAATATGCGCCAGGAAGGATCTGCCAAAGCGATATGATATTCAAAGAGGCCTACTGCCGTTACACTCGGGTTACCTATTATTACACCGCCACCATTCAATTGGGCTTCGATGGCCATATTATCAGCTAAATAAAACTTACCAGTGAAACCGCCGCCATCCGGTGTGGCACGTAAACCCAATGCTATGGGACTGGTCATTTGTGCATGTGCTGTGTGAAAAGACAGCATGCTTAACAGTAATACAGAAACCTGTAAGAAAACTTTGCGCATGATTAAATGATTTTTGCAAAAATAGCACCAAGAAATCGTGCCATAAAGTTTAGAGACACAAAGTTTTATTCTGTATTTGTTTAGAAGTTCCATAATTGTGACGTTATTTTGTAAACAAAACAGAAAGAATGTCAACAGCATACGAGGCCACACTGGAATATGCACAAAGCGAAGATCAAACAGATGTACTATATCCGTTTCGCGAACGTTTTTATTTCCCTCAGCATAATGGTAAAGACGTACATTATTTCTGTGGCAACTCGTTGGGCTTACAACCTAAGGCCGTTTCTTATCTTATGGAGAAAGAACTACAGGACTGGGCTAAGTTTGGCGTGGAAGGCCATTTCCAAGCCAGGCATCCGTGGTTCTCATATCACCACCTGTTCTCTGAAAGGCTTGCAAAAATAGTAGGTGCTAAAAAGGATGAAGTGGTGGCAATGAATACGCTGACAGTGAACCTGCACTTGCTGATGCTATCATTTTATCGCCCTGAAGGCGGCCGCTATAAGATATTGATGGAAGCAGGTGCTTTCCCCTCAGACCAATATGCAGTGGAAACACAGGTGCGTATGTACGGCTACGAACCGGAAGATGCAATAATAGAAATAACACCTAAGCACGGACAACACCTGATAGAGGAAGAAGATATAATAAAAGCTATAGATGATGCCGGTGAAAGCCTGGCAGTGGTGATGATAGGCGGTGTAAACTACTATACAGGACAACTCTTTGACCTGAAACAAATAACACAGGCAGCACACCGCGTGGGCGCCTATGCCGGCTATGACCTGGCACATGCTGTGGGTAATGTGCCTTTGCAATTGCATGACTGGTCTGTAGATTTTGCATGCTGGTGTTCTTATAAATATCTCAATTCTGGTCCCGGTGGCGTAGGTGGCGCTTATGTGCATGAGCACCATGGCGATAACCCTAAAATGTTTCGCCTGGCAGGCTGGTGGGGAAATGACGAGAAGAGCCGCTTTAAAATGAGGAAAGGCTTTGTACCGCAGAAGGGTGCTGGCGGCTGGCAAATGAGCAATGCGCCTGTATTTAACATGGTAGCTCACGATGCATCGCTGGATATATATGAGAAAGCAGGTATGGAAGCGCTGAGAGAGAAAAGTGAAGCGCTAACAGGGTACATGGAATATTTATTGAATCAAATAACACATTTACCTTTTACTATTATTACCCCTAAGGATGCTGCACGCAGAGGCTGCCAGTTATCTCTATTGTTTGACAACAGGGGGCGTGAAGTATTTGATAAGCTAACGGAAAACGGCGTGATAGCAGACTGGCGCGAACCGAATGTGATACGCATAGCCCCAGTACCACTGTATAACACATTTGAAGACTGTTATCGCTTTTACGAAATACTGACGGGCATAAAATAGTCGGCTTAAAACTGCTATTTTACCGCTTTATATAAATTTTTTGAAAACCCGTGCGGCTCTGCCTACATTTGCGCGCTATACATGGCAGTATATTTAGACATAAAGGAATTACCTAAGTTTCATAACGCAGTATTGACCATTGGCACCTTTGATGGTGTGCATGAAGGGCATGAGACTATTCTGAAAGAAGTGGTAAAGCATGCAAAGGAGGTAAATGGTGAAAGTGTATTGATAACTTTTGAGCCACATCCGCGCAAGCTATTATTCCCGGACCAGCCGCTGAAACTGCTTACCCCCCTGCACCAAAAGCTGCAATATATAATGCAGGCGGGTATAGAACATGTGGTGGTGGTACCCTTTACTAAAGAATTTGCCAACCTCTCTGCACAGGAATATATTGAACATTTCCTGGTAAAATATTTTCATCCTGACAGCATTATTATTGGTTATGATCACCACTTCGGGCATGACAGGAAGGGTGATATAAAACTGCTGAAGGAATTTGAACAGCAATATCAATACAAAGTATTGGAGATACCTGCGCAACTGATAGATGATGCAGCCGTAAGCAGCACCAAAATACGCAAAGCATTGACTGAAGGCCACATGCAGGAGGCAGCCCACATGCTGGGAAGACCCTATAGCATAATAGGAACTGTAGTAAAAGGCGCTCAACTGGGCAGAACTATTGGCTACCCTACTGCTAATATACAGCCGGGAGATGCAGAACAACTGATACCTGCAAACGGCATATACACTGTGCGCGTGAAATGGAAGGACAATATTTATGGAGGTATGATGAGCATAGGCTACAACCCTACCGTAACTGACGATAAAAGCCTGAAGCTGGAAGTAAACCTATTTGACTTCAATCAAGATATTTATGACCATCCGCTGGAAATAGAATTTGTGGCCTGGCTACGCAGTGAAGAAAAATTTAATTCGCTTGATTCATTGAAGGAACAACTGCATCGCGACAAAGAAAATAGCCTGCATATACTGAAAGGCTAAATCAGCATCTTACCTACCATTTCTTTTAATAGCTCACGGTCATCTACATTACTTTCTATACCTACAGCATTAGTGCTGAATTTGCCCAGCAGCATCATGCAATGCTCTACCCTGTCCAATGGCCAGTTTTGTGCAGCTGACATTATCTCCCTCACCTTTGACGGATATGTGCCTAATGCGGTAGCCATTTCTTTTTCTGTTTTGCCACGAAGGAAGTTGGCTATATAAAGCTTATTAAAATGACTGTAAAAAGAACCAATGACCAATGGCATAGGTGCAGACTTAGGATTAGCTACAAAATAAGAAAGCATCCTGTAAAGCTTATCCCTGTCGCCACTGGTTAAAGCTTCGGGAAATTCAAATACATTGTACTCCCTGCTTATACCAATGAACTTTTGTATGAGCGCCATGCTCAACTCCTTTTCGTCAGGTACGTTTATACGCACCTTTTCTATTTCATTCGCTATTTTCTGCAGATCGTTACCGAGATAGGTGGCGAGGATTTGTGACTCGCGCTCGCCTACCTGAAAGTTTATTTCCTTGCCATAGTTCTGTATCCATTGGGGTATCTGCTCATCCCTCACCTTATCTGATGTGAAGTGAAAGCCTTTTTCCTTAGCCAGCTTCACTACCTTGCTACGGCCATCCGCTTTTTTGAAACGATGCTCTATAAGGAATATAGTAGTGGGTGAAGGGTTTTCAAGATAGCCGGTCAATTCATTGAAACCTTTGAGCTGCGCGGCATCTTTTAATATTACTACCTGGCGCTCTGCAAACATTGGGAACCGGCGACAGGCATTTACCACATCTGTCCAGTCAGAATCCTTACCATACAGCACCATGAGGTTAAAGTCCCTTTCGTGTGGCTGCAATATTTTTTCTTCGAAATAGGTTGTAATTATATCAATGAAATATGGTTCTTCGCCATCTACCAGGTACACCGGCGCAAACTGTTTGCTTTGCAGCGATTGAAATAACTTTTTAAATTCGGCAGTCATCTTTTATCTCCTCAGGTAAAAATAGGTTCGGGATCAACTTCTTCCAAACCTTTCAATTTTAAAAACACTCTGGCAGATGTTAGCACATCCAGCATACAATACTTGCCTATGCGCTCCAGGTCATTATCATTCCAGTACACACTGGCCACCATGCTGCCGTCAATATCCTCTTTGGGCGAAGGTATGTCCAATACAGCAGCCAGCAAAGACAGGGAAGTAAAATGTTTGTAATCGCCAAAACGCCATAGCTCCAGCGTATCAAGATGCGATATTTCCCATGGTTTTTTTCCGCTCAGCTGCATACAGTCCGGCAAGCCAAGACCATTTATTATCATGCGCCTGCAGAGAAATGGGATGTCGAACTCCTTGATATTGTGACCACAAAAACGGAACTGCGGATAGAATTCGTTAAATTTCGTTAACACTTCGCAAAAGTCTTTTAACAAAACTTTTTCATCATGATTTACGAGCGATTTTAGCCTCATTTTCCATCCATCTTCATGCAAATGTAAACTGCCGATGCCTATGCAAATTACCTTTGAAAATTCAGAAAAAATGCCACCCTTTTCTGTGAAAAGGCTTGCAGCATCAGCATTTTCATTTGTGCTGCTTTTCAGATACTTCGCTTTGCGTATCCATTCTTTTTGCAGCCGTTCAGGCAATGAGCCAAATTGCTGAACAACTGGCACAGTTTCTATGTCGATGAACAGTATGTCTTTTATTTGTTCCTTTACCACTTAAGCAGAATTATATTTGTAAACTAATGTAAACAAAAACGAAAAATTATGAGTGAAGAAATCAAGCAACCTAACCAGCAACAGACTCCCCAGCAGCCTCCAAAGCGCAAGGATGCTATGATCTACGGCGTAATAATAGCAATACTTATTGTCATTATTGTGTACCTCATGATCAGCAGACACAATGTATCGCAGCAATACGAACAATCTACTTCGCAGTTGGTAGTTGCCGATTCATCAAGATCTGCTATTGAAAATGATTATAATGCTGCCCTTGCCCGCCTGGATCAACTGACATCTAAAAACGCACAGATGGACAGCATGATAACAGATAAAAATGGCGAAGTAGCCAAGCTGAAAAGCCAGATACAAGGCATACTTAGTGATAGCAGGGCGTCTGCAGCACAACTAAGAAAAGCTAAAGAACTGATAGATCAGCTTAATACAAAAACTAAGACATACGAAGAACGTATAGCTGAGCTGGAAGGCCAGAACAACCAGCTTACTAACCAAAATCAATCGTTAACAAAGGAACGTGACTCCACTGCAACTAAGAATGCAGAGCTGAAACAACTTGGTTCTGTACTTCATGCATCCAACATTCGCCTGGAACCAATACACCTGAAAAAAGGCGGTAAAAAAGAAAAAGAGACATCTAAAGCCCGTAAGGTAGATGTACTGCGCATTATGTTTGACATAGATGAAAACCGCATAGCTGAGAGTGGCACCAAGGAACTGGATGTGCGTATAATAGACCCTAATGGTAACCTACTGAGCAATGCAGCATACGGCTCCGGCACTACTACAGCCAGTGATGGCAGCAGCATGAACTACACCGTAATGAAGCAAGTATCCCTTGAAACCAATAAACCGGTAAAAGACGTAACTGTAGATTGGCACCAGGATAGCGACTATAAGAAAGGACAATACCAGATAGAAATATATAATGGTGGCTTTAAAATAGGCAGCGGCAACGTAACACTGAAGTAACAATTTGCTTTAATAAATATGGCACATTATCTTGGTAACAATAAGATAATGTGCCATTTCTTTTTTGTTAACAATAGCTAAGCTAATATTGTGCCCGATATCATTTAAGATATTATGGAAGTACTACCAGGTAAAATATTAATAGTTGATGACGAGCCGGATATTGTGGAATTCATCAGCTATAATCTCAAGAGCAAGGGTTATCTTATTGCTACTGCCAGAGACGGCATAGAGGCTATACGAAAAGCTAAAGAATTTCTTCCCGACCTTATACTGCTGGACATAATGATGCCCAATAAGGACGGTATAGAAACGATACGCGACTTGCGTAAGATGCCTGAGTTTGAAGATACCGCCATCATATTCCTTACCGCACGCAGCGATGAGAAATCTGAAATAGAAGGTCTGAGCCTTGGTGCAGACGACTATATCTCCAAACCCATAAAGCCGGAATTGCTGGCTACCCGCATCAGCGCAGCCTTAAGACGATTCAGGAAAGAAGAGGAGCAGGAACAGAAAGTAACATTTGGTGACCTCGAGATCAATAAGACTAAATTCACAGTTACCTATAAAGGCCAGGAAATATTGCTTGCGAAGAAAGAGTTTGAATTGCTCTCGCTGCTTGCATCAAAGCCCGGCCGTGTATTCCTGCGCAATGAAATATTGCAACGAGTATGGGGTACAGATGTGATAGTAGGTGACAGAACTATAGATGTGCATATCCGTAAAATACGCCAGAAAGTAGGGATAGACCTTATCACTACCGTGAAGGGCGTAGGATATAAATTCGAAATGGCGTAGATTTAGTACATGTCGCTACTGGATACTAAGAATCTATCCCCCCGCCTCCTGTCATTCATCACTGCATTGATAGTATCTTCTGTCAATGCGCTCTTTATACTGTTTCTTCACCCTTTGTGGTACATGCCTATAGTAGTATTTGTACTCACATTTATTACTACTTACTGGCTTTATTATTATACGCTGCAACGCTTTATATACCGGAAGATAAAGCTAATATACAAATTCATTTACCAGATAAAGGCTACTAAAAAGGAAGAGTTTTTTTACAACAACATCCTTCCTCAGAAATCTATAGAGGAAGTGAGTGAAGATGTGCAGAAATGGGCCATGCAGCGCAGCATAGAAATAGATATGCTGAAAGCGAATGAGCAATTCAGAAAGGAATTTCTTATGAACCTGGCGCATGAGCTTCGCACCCCTATTTTTTCTATACAGGGCTATGTAGATACTTTGCTTGGTGGTGCGCTGGAAGATGTGTCCGTGAACAGGAAATTTCTTACCAATACATCTAAAAGCATTGACAGGCTAGTGCGACTGGTAGATGACCTGGATGAAATATCCAAACTTGAATCCGGGAAAATACCTATTATTCAGGAATCATTCATTATACAGGAATTGATACGGGATGCCTACGAGGAATTTTCTTTAATGGCAAAGGATAAAAACATTGCGCTGTTATTTAAGAAAGGAACAGAGCGGCCACTACAGGTATATGCCGATAAACAAAAAATAAAGCAGGTACTTGTAAACCTGATAGAAAATGCGCTGAAATATGGTACGGAAGGCGGCACTATAACTGCCGGCTGCTATGAAATGGACGAGCGGCACGTGTATGTAGAAATATCTGATGATGGCCCCGGTATAGCGGAGGAACATCTATCACGCATTTTTGAACGTTTTTATCGAGCTGACAGAAGCAGGAGCAGAACAATAGGTGGCACCGGCCTGGGGCTTGCCATAGTAAAGCATATAGTGGAAGCACATGGACAAACCGTAAATGTGCGAAGCAAAATAGGAGTTGGATCATCTTTCGGCTTTACTTTGGAAAAAGGCCACATATCAAAAAGTAACTAATAACTCCATCCCTACCCAATTTTTATTAGACACACATTCAGGAATAATCCTTGTTTATTATTAATTTTAAGTAAATAAACAGTAGATGGATAGGCCGAAAATCTTGATGTTTGATGATGATACTGACATTTTAGAATTGTGTAATCTTATTTTAAACAGAAAAAACTACGATGTCTTTACTGACACTACCTGTGTAAATCTATTTGAAACTATTGACCGCGTGCAGCCTGACTTAATATTCATGGATAATTGGATTCCTGAACATGGCGGAATAGATGCCACGCAGCGGCTAAAAGCAAGCGAACAATACAAGCATATACCGGTAATATACTTCTCAGCGAATGCTGATGTGCACTTGCTCGCAGAAAAAGCAGGGGCCGACACGTATCTTGCCAAGCCCTTTGATATAAACGAGCTGGAAAGGATAGTAGCCGATACGCTCGCTAATAGCCGAACAAATACTAAGGAATAAATCTCTATATAGAAACGTGAAGGGCAGATGCAGGAGACTTTATCACCAGATCTTGTCTGCTCTGTGCATTTTCAAGGTAGGTTTCCAAATTCATTACTTTAAATTGTTCTACTCCTCCGTTACTTACCTGTTGCAATATTATTGCAACATCAAACTTTGTCCCTTTATAAAAACTTATAGCTTGGGAAATATCCCGCATCTCTTTATATAATTCCAGGAAAAGCAACATGTTTATTTTATCGTAGGGAGCTACCGCCACACATTTTACTATATAAGATTCTGAGTTCTGGGTTAGTATTTCGCCAACAAGATATTGGCTTCTGTCGCACAAGTCCTTTGCCTGCTCAATAGTGAGCGAATTGCTTTTCATATATGTTTTGAAATTTATAGTCCATCAACGTGCTATTTATTAAAAAACCATACCACTAAAGTCATTGATAATATGGCGCTGGTATCATTTTTATATAATTCAAATAGAACGTAATAGGCAAAAAATATATTCTATGTCTCAAAAAAACACAGCTTCTCTTGTTCTGGGCACAGACAATTATAGTGAGATCACCGAAAGATGGATAGCAGCAGATATTCCCTCAATTCCCAAGAAGCATCACAAAAACAAGAAAAGAGAACATACGCTATTAAGGATACTAAAATTGATAATCAAATCTTAATATTCCATTATTTATTACCTGGATAAATTGCTTGCGCTTAATTAGATGGCATAGATTTTTACATTACTAGAACATAAAACACAAAACGTATGAATACACTAAAATTTTTAGGACTTGCTGCACTGGGTGTAGCTGTGGTATTGTTGGTAACCACTGATAAGGGAGAGGAAATACGTGAAAACATTGCTGATACAGCAGGCAAATGGAAAAAGAAGCTTACAAATCTTGCAAGCGACAATATGGACAAACTGTCTGACCTGAAAGACATGGTAAGTGATGAAATAGAAGGGCTTAGCGATGAGGCACGCAGCAGAATAATGAAGATACTGGAAGAAGGCGCCAAAACCGGCAAAAGCATGAAAGCTAAATTCAACTCAGAAGTAGAGTAAGCATGCAAAAGATAATTTTAAAGGGATATCAATCGATATCCCTTTTTTATTGTTGTTCCTGCTCTTTTTTCAGCACTTCCTGTTTTAAATCAGCTTCTATACGTTCCGTTTTGATATCTACTTTTATAAAAGCATAAATACTCATGTATATATTGGCTATCCATACCAAGGAAAAACCTGCAATAACATAACCACGCCAATCATCAAGTAATAATTTATAATTGGTAAGTAGTAGCATACCTGCCGTAACGTAATGGCTAAAACAATACTCACAGGTAAATAAGTAGAAAAATTTCCTCCCCAGTATCGTTTTATTCTCTTTGCTGCACTTTATGCAATATTCCCTCGGTTCCCGAAAAACTTCTTCGTGGGTAACTGTCCATGCTATACAAGCAATGGGAATAGCAAGCAGAAACAGCCAGATAACTTGTAGATATATTGGTGTGGTCATGTTATAGTTACAAATCAATCATGCCAACTACTCAAAAATACATTTTCGTAATATTAAAAGATCCCTATCTTTGCTTTACCTTTTAAAAAGTATATCCTAAAATGAAAAAACTATTACCCGCAGTTCTTTTACTGCTTATCTCAGGTTTTGCAAAAGCGCAAGACACTACCGGCATGGTAGCCCATTGGAAGTTAAATGGCAATTGCCATGACGTAACCGGCAAAGGCCATGAT
>JAFDXS010000460.1 GCA_018267795.1 Bacteroidota bacterium
GCATCAAGACATTGTTGCAAGCGCTTACTATTTGCTTCTCTCGCCTTTTCATACAGGCTTATACTGTCTCCCTTCAATGCCTGCTTTTTTACCTTTTGTGTTATAGCATGCATCCTTTTCAATTTTAGTAGCCGCTTCATCTCCTCTATTTTATACTGCAAAGAAAAGATGTCGCTAAGCATCCGCTCCTGATTATAATCAAATCACTGACTGATTGTAATCAAACGCTCCGTTCTTGATCCGAATCAGGTAACTATCTGATCAAGATCATTTCTGTTTGCCTGCACTGCAATAGCTTTGTTTTCCCACCAAAATTGGCCGGATGATCAAAATAACATGTCATGACACGCAAAGAACAAAAACACGAATTGCTGTTAACTTTTTTAATAGCGCTTGAAAAGCAGGCTGACCAAAAAGCATCGCCAACTTCTCATCGCATCATTACACAATCGCAAATGATGCAGGATGAAGAAGATTTAAATAACTCGCTCAACATGCTATATTTCAAAGCGCGAAAATTATTTGAAGCTGCTGGCAAAGAAAAATTGTATCGCATTCCCACCCGCATTGCTGCCCGCCTCCGCCGCAGAAAGCTTCGTAGGGAATTGGTACCATTGTACAGCTAAGGCTATTGACAATGAGCCTTACAACACAATAACTTGAGCTTTCCAACACAACAGCTCCTTATACTGCAAGGTACCTTTGTCATGTAAAAATCAAACAACATGGCAAACATTAGAACAGTAGACAAATTGTACATCAATGGCGAATTTGTAACACCTCACGGCACAGAGCTTTTCGATCTTATTAATCCCACTACCAATCAGCTTATTGGCCGCCTTACATTAGGCGATGAGGAAGACACCCGCATGGCAATAGCAGCTGCAAAAGCGACTTTTAAAAGTTTTTCCAAAACAGTACCCGCACAGCGCATAGAATATCTCCGGCGTATGTATGAGGCAGTGATGAAGCGCAAGGAGGATCTCATCAATATCATGATTGAAGAATATGGTGGCACGCGCCGCTTCGCTACAGGCAGCTTTGGCAACCTCACCAACACCATACTTTCCATGATAGCTATATTGGATGAGTTCAGCTTCACGCGCACAGTTGGTGTGTCACAGGTAAGGCTTGAACCCATCGGTGTTGTAGGTATCATCACCCCATGGAACGCCAGCAATAGCTTTGTTGTCGGCAAGCTCGCAACGGCAATTGCTGCTGGCTGCACGGCTGTTATTAAGCCTGGCGAAATGAGTGGTCTGCAAACACAGCTATTGCTCGAATGCCTCCATGAGGCTGGCTTGCCCGCTGGTGTCTTCAATATTGTGAACGGCTTGGGCGCTGTAGTAGGCGCAGAGATAACCCGTCACCCTGACATTGCAAAAATTTCCTTCACAGGCTCTACGGTGGTGGGCAAAACTATTGCTCGTGGTGCGGTAGATACCATGAAGCGGGTTACGCTCGAGTTAGGCGGCAAGTCACCTAATATTATTCTCGATGATGCCGATTTCTCTAAAGCAATTCCTATGGCGCTTAATGCAGCCTTTTTGAACAGTGGCCAGGCTTGTGTAGCAGGTACTCGCCTGCTCGTTCCTCAGCATCGGCTTGATGAGGTAAAGGCACTGATAACAGAAGCAGTAGAACAGGTAAAAGTTGGCGATCCGCAGCATGAGGATACTACGCTCGGTCCAATCGTTAGTAAAAAACAATACGATCGTGTGCAGCAATATATCCGCTTAGGTATAGATGAGGGTGCAGAACTGCTCGCAGGTGGCGAGGGCCACCCTGCCGGATTGGAAGCCGGCAATTTCGTAAAGCCTACGGTCTTCGCAAATGTTACGCAGCAAATGCGCATAGCGCAGGAAGAGATATTTGGCCCCGTGCTGTCTATCATTACTTATAAAGATGAGGCAGATGCTATCGCCATTGCAAATGATACTACCTATGGCTTGCAAGCTTACATCAGTTCTTCCGATATCGATAGGGCCAATCGTGTCGCTGCACAAATAGAGGCCGGTCGTGTTTTAATAAACGGCATTCATCACGATCCGCTTGCACCCTTCGGCGGCTTTAAACAATCCGGCATCGGCAGAGAGTATGGTGTTTATGGCCTTGAAGCATATCTTGAGCCCAAAGCTATAATTGCTTAATTCTAATTAATCGCAGAATTGCTGCAACAGGGCAGCAATTCTGCTCACTTTCATAACTTCGTTTTCATGCCAGTTCAAAAGGAAAAAGATCAGCGGCCCAATATCTTGTATTCGTGCTATTCGCGCACCAGCAGAGATGGTGAGCATTTTGTACCTGAGCATATTTTCGGCTATACCTTGGCGGGCAGTTCAGAAACCTATTTGGATGGTAATACTTACGTATTTAAGGAGGGTGACTTCAGGTTCTTCCGCAGAAATCAGTTAGCCAAATATGCTAAGTACCCGCCGGCAAATGGTGGTGAATACAGGTCCATATCAGTAGCTATCGACCAGGAAACACTACGCAGCATCAGTGAAGAATATAACCTGCACATGACCATGCCTTATACCGGCAGGAATGTTTTACACCTGCAGCCTAATGTATTGTTTACAAATTTTATCAATTCCTTAGAGCCTTACCTGCACAGTACGGGGCAATTAGGAGAAGCGCTGGTAAAGCTGAAGGTAAAGGAAATTGTAATGATACTGCTTCAAACAAATCCAGAGTTAAAGG
>JAFDXS010000461.1 GCA_018267795.1 Bacteroidota bacterium
AGTAAAAAAAGCAGGTGGTAAAGAAGTGGTAGCAGGCGAAGTGCTGAGTGGTGAAGGGTATGAAAGCGGATGCTATGTAAGGCCTTGCATCTTTGAAGTAGAAAATAGCTGGCCTATAGTACAGCACGAAACCTTTGCACCTATATTGTATATCATGAAATATAGTACGCTGGATGAAGCAGTAGCAATGCAGAATGGAGTGCCACAAGGATTATCATCATCCATAATGACCCTGAATATGCGCGAGGCAGAGCAATTCCTGTCTGCTATAGGTAGTGACTGTGGTATAGCTAATGTAAATATAGGTACCAGTGGTGCTGAGATAGGTGGCGCATTTGGCGGGGAAAAGGAAACAGGTGGTGGCCGCGAAAGTGGCTCTGATAGCTGGAAAGCCTATATGCGCAGACAGACAAATACTATAAACTGGAGTGAGCAACTACCACTTGCACAAGGAATAAAATTCCATGTTTAAATATATTGTCAAAGGCCGTATTTAATACGGCGTTTGATTTTACATTCTGCTCTTGTAGTATTCCAGTGCCATGCGAATTTCGCCATAGCTGTAGTCGTCGTTTAAGAGATCTTTGATTGGCTTCAACGCATTTATTTGTCCGGTCGATCTTATCACTTCTATAATGCGCTCCAGCTTTCCTCCAGTCACAAAGCGATCAATATTAAGTTCTCCAGTAGCTATGAAAGATGACAGATGCGTCTCTACCGTGACAGGTGAAATGCCCCTGATGGAAGCTATTTCAGGAATGGTGTTTCCCTGTTGGTATAGCTGTAAGGATATATAGCGGGTATTGCCGGTGTCTTTGTTGTTTTTGGCAGGTGTACTACGTCTTTCCCTTTTGGGAGATTTCAAATGAATTCGTGATTCCAGGTTTTGTTCGTTGCTATAGCTTTTTATTACCTGTAGAAACTCTGCACCATACTTACTAATCTTATAATCACCAAACCCGGATATCATTTTCAGCTCTTCGAATGTTTGTGGAAGGTAAGTGGCAAGCTCTACCAAAGCACTATCTGCTATAATGATATAGGCAGGCACATTTTCTCTTCCGGCAAGTTGCAGACGCACCTCCTTTAGATGCTTTAATAGTGTGTTGTCGTATTCAGGTGCTTCTACAGCCACTTCCTCTTCGCGCTTTTTAGTTATCATTTTCACATCGAGGTCACCTCTTAATACTTGCCAGCTCTTGTCATTTAGCTTCAAAATAGGGTAGAGATCATCACTTTTAGTAATGAGCTGTTGTTGCAGCAATTGTTTTATAAGCAGTTGCCATTCTTCCTTTTTCAGATTCCTGCCAATACCATAAGTTTTGAGTGCCTTATGTTCACGAAGTATCTTCTCACTATCAGAGCCACGGAGGAAATCAACAATGTAGTTTGAGCCGAAGCGTTCGCCGGTACGCGCTATAGCAGATAACACTTTTTGAGCATCTTCAGTTGCCTTGCGTTCCTCTCTGTCGCCCAGGCAGAAATCACAATTGCCGCAAAAAGATGGTGCAGATTCACCAAAGTATTGGAGAATGTATTGCCTGCGACAGCTTTCGGTTTCGCACAGTGTCTGCATTTGCTGCAGCTTTTTACTTACTACTGCAGTTTGCTCTGCATTGCCATCAATCTCTATGAACTTTTTTAGTTTTATGATATCACCAACCGAGTAAAATAATATAGCATCACTATGCAAGCCATCACGACCAGCGCGACCAGTTTCCTGGTAGTAGCCTTCTATATTTTTAGGTACATCGTAATGTATTACAAAACGTACGTTTGACTTGTCAATGCCCATGCCAAATGCTATGGTGGCTACTACTACCCGTATTTCGTCTCTTTGGAAAGCTTCCTGTACCCGCGATCTGTCTTCCGCATTCATACCGGCATGATAGTAGGCTGTATATATACCGCTGTCAGCTATCTTCTTAGCAATCTCTTCGGTGGAAGAGCGGGATAGCGCATATATAATACCGTTGTAGTCGGGGTGTTGCCTGAGGTAGGCAATGATATGTGCAAAGGTGTTTTGCTTAGGGCGTATATAATAAGATATATTGGGCCTGTCGAAGCTGGAAACAAATTGCTCAGGCGCATGCAACTGCAGTTTATCTACAATATCAGTTTGCGTTATCTTGTCGGCACTTGCGGTGAGTGCGATAACAGGGGTTTCGGGAAAATGTTTTTTAAGCGTAGCTAACTGCAGATACTCAGGCCTAAAATCATGTCCCCACTGTGAAATGCAATGTGCTTCATCTATAGCGAATAAAGAAGGGTTTAAACCTTTGAGAAAATCAAAAAATTGAGCGCTGTTATTACCAAGCCGTTCAGGTGCTATGTATAGTAATTTTAGTTCGTTGCGCTTGGCACGCTCTATAATATTTCTTTGTTCAGATGATGACTGCGAAGAATTGAGGAAGGCAGCAGGAATACCATCAGCCAGCAATGAATCTACCTGGTCTTTCATTAATGCTATAAGCGGAGATACTACAATTGTGATACCAGGAAACAGCAATGCAGGTAGCTGATAGCAAATAGATTTACCGCCCCCTGTAGGCATTATTGCCAATACATCTTTGCCTGAAAGAATGGTTGTAATAATATTTTCCTGCTGCAGGCGGAAAGAATCATACCCGAAAAAATGCTTTAGGGCTTGTAGTAATTTCTCTTTAGTGATAGCGGACATTTGCTTTATTATC
>JAFDXS010000462.1 GCA_018267795.1 Bacteroidota bacterium
TATTGAATTTAATGACTGTGAGCGCATACCCCCATTTGTTGTGTATTCTGTAGCGCCACCGCTTACAGTAAGGCCAACAGTTGTTTTACTATCCACATTATAATCAATACCAGCGCTGGCCCTATGCACCTGTGCCGGAAACTTTAGAAAATGGTTTTGCACAAAAGCGCCATCATATATGCCATTATCATAAAAATGCCTCGTCAGTATCAATTGATTAAATCCTTCACGATAGGCACAATTATAGCTTCCATAAATATTGAACTTTTTATTTCTATAGTTAAGATTAATACCGCCGTTAGCTTTAGGGTACACGCCTTGTCCATAGCCACCATTTATGCTGCCATTCATGCCTAAACGCTGATCTTTTTTCATAATGATATTGATAATACCAGCAGTACCTTCTGCATCATATTTTGAAGAAGGGTTACTTATTATCTCAATCTTTTCAATAGCATTTGCCGGTGTGTTTTTCAATATAGTTGCAAGATCAGCCATAGTGATAGGTTGTATTTTCCCGTTAATCATAATATTTACACCTTGTTTCCCTTTCAGGCTTATATTATCATTCTGGTCAACAGTTACTCCCGGCGAGCGAGCTAGTACTTCAAGTGCAGAGGAACCGGCACTTACTATACTATTCTCTACATTTACTACAATTTTATCTGCCTTTACTTCAATAAAAGGCTTTTGGGTTCGCACGGTTACCTCTGTCAGTGTACCATTTTTAGCTTCAAGAATAATAGCAGGCAGCTTAATTTGTTCGTCTGCTACAGTTACATTGCTATTAGCATAAGTATTGTAACCTAACAATGTTACCTTTAGTACAAATTGTCCTTTCTCTATTGGTTCAAGGCTGAAATTTCCATTATCATCCGTGAGACTAGCCTTAACAAGAGTAACACTATCTGTTTTCAGCAGTATTACATTGGCATAAGAAAGCGGTTTACCATTAATATCTGTCACCTGTCCCGATACTCCGCCACTGCGCGCTTCTGCTAAGGTGGAAAAAAGAATAAAAAAAATAATCGCGTAAAATGTTTTGCCTATCATCGTAATTGAGGTTTACAATACAAATGTATTTGGGCACATAAAATCGCCGTTCACCCTCAAAGGGTGAATTACAGCGGGTTACAGGAAGATGAAGGGGTATTTATTGGGGGAGAAATAATATAACTATAAAGAATTAATTTCACGATGCATTTGGCCACTGTCTATATGAAGATATTCCGTCACCATACATATTATCTTATACTTTTTGTTACCTGCTTATTCAACACTGCAAATGTTGCTGCCCAGAAATATCCTTTTCATAATATAAATGTTGAAAACGGCCTTATACAATCACAGGCAGGTGCGCTGTTGCAAGACAGAACAGGCCACTTATGGATAGGTACCTTAGGTGGCCTTTGTCGCTATGATGGCAAAACATTTACAAACTATACAGTTAGAAATGGTCTGCTGAATAACTATGTACGTTCTCTTGCCACAGATGCACATGGCAATATATGGATAGGCACAGCCACAGGTGTATCTGCTTATAACGGTAAAACTTTTAGAAATTATTTATTCCAATCTACCGACAACAACATATCTAATGATGTAAGACAAATAATGATTGGGCTGAACGATAGCGTATGGTGTATTGCCGGTGGCAAGTTATACTGCATTATCAATAACAAAATACTCCCCAAACAAGCTCCTGGAAATGATGTTGCCATATCAGCACTTTTTGTAGATAATACAAATATCTGGGCTGCAAGAACAAATGGTGTTCTATACAATCGCAACAATGGAGATTGGGATAGCTTGATTATTCCTGCAACCCCAAGCGGTAAAATGCCAATAGTAACAAGTATTTACAAAGATCACGAACAGCGTTTATGGCTTACTACCAATGCAGGCTTATATAAAATAGAAAACAGGAAGGTCATTGTCGACTCCCTCAATGGGCAGGCTCTGTACAATCTTCCTACTCTTTATTCAATTACAGAAGATAATAATGGTGCTTTGTGGATAGGTACATCCAGTGGCGCTTTGCGCATCAATCATAACATTATTCAGTACTACAATAAACACAATGGCTTAAGTGACAACATCTTCAGCAATATACTCACCGATGCAGAAGGCAATGTATGGCTGGCATCAGATGGGCAGGGCATATTCAGGTACTCCGGCACACAGTTCACTACTCTGGATGAAACAATGGGCCTGCCAAGCGGCCAGGTAACTGCCATAACAAGTGACCGGAGCGGCAGATTATTCTTAGGTACTTATGACGCGGGCATAGTAACTTTTGAAAACGGCAAGATATCGCCATTACCATTACCTTCTGATGTAAAAAGTGCTATTATCTCCTTGCGTATGAGCAATGGCAAGTTGTGGATAGGGACACGAGGAGCAGGCCTATGGCGATATGATAAAATATTCAAGTCATATACTTACCCTGATCATCATTTCCCTTCCAACGGCATAAGCTCTCTATATACCGACAAACAAAATAGGCTATGGGTAGGCTTTGTAAATGGAGCAGTGGTTCTTGAAAATGACACGTTTAAACGAGTACCCATGAAAGGGGCGACGGTACAGGACTTTATCTCCATTGGTAACGACAGCATTTTAATAGCTACAAATACAGGCATTAAACTGTATAGCAATCATAACGTAACAGAGTTAAAAACAAATA
>JAFDXS010000463.1 GCA_018267795.1 Bacteroidota bacterium
AGGGTACTTTGCAGTAAACTGAGCAATGATATCTTTTGTAGTAGGACTAAGTATAGTGGATGTAAGCAGGTATGCAGGCTTATTGCTTGCAAGCGCTTCTTTAATGCTGCGATCTATAGCATCGAAAGTTGCTTCCTGGCCATCTGCCTGCGGTGCACGCAAACGGGCTTTATCATAAAGGTTAAGAACAGAAGCCTGTATGCGGGCAGATGTACCGCCACGTGTAATAGACGAAAGTTCGTTACCTTCTATTTTGATAGGGCGGCCATCGCGTGTTTTTATGATAACAGCGCAGTAGTCTCCACCATCTGTAAATGTTGAAGCGTAGTAGTTAGGAACACCCGGCACAATATCCTCAGGCTTTATAGCATAAGGAATAGCCTTGCGCACAGGCATTTCGCAACTTGCAACCAGTGTAGCTGCCAGTGTACTGAAACCTAAGAACTTCAAAAAGTCGCGGCGAGGGGTAGTGGCACCCATAAGGTCGTCACTGAGACCAAAGGGTAGTTCTTCGTTGAACTCGTTTTCTGCCATTTCTTTTTGAGCTGCACTAGCATGCAGATCTTCCAGTCCCTTCCAATATTGTTTTTGACTCATACGGCTCGATTCGGTATATATTGTGTGTTCCGAATAAATTTTAAAAAACTATTAATAGTGGCATTTTTGACATTCAGTACCGCCTATATCCTGTACAGTTACACCTGTACGCTTACCTTCTTTCAATTCTTTATGGTACTGCTCGAAAATGCTATAGTAATTGTTGTTAGTAAACTGTACTTGTGTCTGGCGGTGGCAGTTGATACACCAACCCATTGACAGTGGAGCAAATTGATAAACCTCGTCCATTTCCTGTATCTGTCCGTGGCAGCGCTGACACTGTACCTGGCCTACCTTCACGTGCTGAGAGTGGTTAAAATAAACGTGGTCAGGCAGATTGTGGATCTTAGTCCATTCTATAGGCCTAGCCAGGATGTTGCCCTTAGCATCGCGTTTGTATTCTTTCTTTGCCGGATCCCAGCCTGCATACTCATATAATTTGTGTATTTCAGCAGTACCGTCTATATGCTTGCCTTCAGCAGTGTACAATGGATGATCTTTTTCACCAGTGTACTCGTTGATCTGCTTGTGACAGTTCATACATATATTAGGTGAAGGTATCATTGCCTGGCGGCTCTTTTCAGCGCCTGCATGGCAATACAAGCAGTTGATCTGGTTGATACCTACGTGTACTTTATGAGAGTAGAATATTGGTTGCAGTGGCTGGTAGTTTTGTTGACGGCCTTCGTTGATGGCGCCATTTACTATCCAGTAACCTGCGAGTATAAAGCATAATATAGTTACAACTGCTATTACTAGTTTATTGCGATAAAGCGGTATTTCTCTTTCGTTAGGCTGGCCTATCTTTTCGTTAGCTGCTCTGCGCAGGGCTACGTTGGCACGCCACAGTATAACTGCAAGCAATAAAAGAGACAATGTAATAACGGTGTATAACCAGCTATTACTTTCCGGTTCCTGACCTGAAGTTTCGCCACCTGGTGTAGGCGCTGCAGCAGCCGGAGGTTCATAACTATCAACATACTTAAGTATGGCATCGATATCGTCCTTAGACAACTGCGGGAAGGCAGTCATCTGGGTCTTGCCAAACTTGTTGTAGATGTCATTGGCAAACTTGTCGCCACTGGCAATAACTGCTGATGAGTTGTGTACCCAGTTGTAAACCCAATCTTTGCTTGGGAATGTTTTGTCAACATTCTTAAGCGCAGGACCCGTAGCGTCCTTTATTGGGTTGTGACATGATGCACAATTTGATTGGAAAAGAGCTTTCCCATCAGGCGCAGCAATGGCAGAAAAATTGCATAAGAAGAAGGCAATAACAAGTGTGAATGCTCTGAAAGCAATTCTCCGGAACATCGGCTTAAATGATTCTGGCACAGGAATAAATTTGAAAAATTAACGTTCCTTTTAGTAAAAGCGTGGGCAAAACTACAACACAATCACCAAAGTTTATACACATTTTTTAAAAAATGTTTTCCAATACTGGTAAGGGTTTCAGCGGTTTTTATACGATTTATAAAAATCCAAATGTCATTTTATTGTCAACATAGGCAATATTTCATCATGCGTAAACGACCATTCAAAGAGGTATCGATTTGTTATCATTTTTTTACCATTTTCGATGTATAAGTTCCCGATAATAAAACAATTAAGGTTGAATTTGGTTTACCTATGCAGCTAAATACTCCCGGTTCTTCCGCCATCCACAGGTATACTCGTTCCATTCACATAAGCAGCGGCAGGAGTACATAAAAAAGCTATAACAGCGCCTATTTCACCGGGCTGGCCGAAGCGTTTTGCAGGAATTTCTTCCAGCATTTCTTTTTCTACAGCATCTGCCTGCTGTCCTGTTTTGGCTACTCTATTGCTAATAATGGTATCCAGTCGCTCTGTAGCGGTAGCGCCGGGCAATACATTATTTACCGTAATGCCATACTGTCCCAGCTCGTTGGCCATAGTCTTGGCCCATGAAGCTACAGCCCCGCGTATGGTATTAGATACACCCAAGCCTTTGAGCGGAATCTTTACAGAGGTAGAGATTACGTTCACTATACGACCGTAGCCACTTTTCTTCATGCCCTGCATGACAAGGCGAACGAGCATGTGATTGCAAATAAGATGCT
>JAFDXS010000464.1 GCA_018267795.1 Bacteroidota bacterium
ACAGCATCGTCATTGCCGCAATCTTCGAGATGTTTTTGCAGCGTCAGCAGCATTTCGCCGTTAAAACTGTTGTATTTTTCAGGCCGGTTGAAGGTGATATAACCAACTCCGTTTTCTTTATGTAAAAGCACTGTGCTCATAGTATGCAAATATGGGTGTAAAAGTAGCGAAGTTAAAGTTATACTTAGCATCTCAAGTGAATGCCATTCTTCTATTTCCCAACCCGCTCAATGGGTCTGAAACGTAATGCACTCCAGGTGTCATTAATAGAAATAGCCGTAACGGTCGTTATGCCGAATTCTTCGCCCGTTGCACGAAGGGTATCCCTATTAATATCTGTCTTTATACCCGAGCTGCCTTTAGGATAGGCAAACCATAAAACACTATCGTGTTCTACGCTCGTAAGCTTTTTACTCAAGAAGTCAACATACTCTTTATTGGTATTTACAAACACCAGTGTGTTTTTACTTTTCACTTTTTTATCTACCGAAGTTCCGAAGCCAAGTGTTTTAAATTCTTTTTCCAGCTCGGCAGGTGCATTGATTACAATACCATCGCCTTTGAACTTGAATTTATTAATGATGTCTTTCATAGAGTTTGAATTTAGCTTAGTTAATCCTTACCAAGATTACAAAAAATGTGGTTGAATCGATACCAACAGGCTATTAAGGCCCTTTATATCCACATTCTTTGCCATCACCCCTGCTCTTCGTATCTTCAGCCTTCTATTTATCCCACAGAACTAAAGCATGTTGGTAAAAGTTTTTGGCAGCGCGGTGTATGGTGTAGAGGCTATGACGATCACTATTGAGGTGGACCTGGCAACGGGTACTACAGGTTATTTTATAGTAGGCCTCCCCGATAATGCAGTAAAAGAAAGTATTGAGCGTATCCTCTCAGCCATAAAGAATAATGGTTTTGAACGCCCCCGTACTAAGGTGGTAGTGAACATGGCCCCGGCTGATGTAAAGAAAGCAGGCTCTGCCTACGATCTGCCAATAGCCATAGGTATGCTAGCTGCCACAGGACAAATACCTGCCGAAGGACTGGAAGAATATATAATAATGGGCGAGCTATCGCTGGATGGTGCTGTGCAGCCAATAAAAGGTTCGCTGCCTATGGCCATACAGGCGAGAACAGAAAAGTTCAAAGGCTTTATCCTGCCAAAACAAAACGCCCGCGAAGCAGCCTTGGTCAACAACCTGGAGGTGTATGGCGTAGATCATATCAGCGAGGTAACGGGCTTCTTTAATAAAACACAGGAGCTAAAGCCACTGGTGGTAAACACAAGGGAAGAGTTCTTTGAAGCGCAGTCTAATTTCGATGTTGACTTCAACGATGTAAAAGGGCAGGAAAATGTGAAGCGTGCACTGGAGATAGCAGCAGCAGGCGGCCACAATGCCATACTCATAGGCCCGCCCGGCGCAGGCAAAACCATGCTAGCTAAAAGGCTGCCCACCATACTGCCGCCCCTGAGCCTGCACGAAGCGCTGGAGACAACCAAGATACACTCGGTAGCAGGTAAGCTGCCGGTTAATACTTCACTCATTGCCCGACGACCGTTCCGTTCTCCTCACCACACCATTAGCGATGCGGCACTGGTAGGCGGCGGTGGCATACCACAGCCCGGCGAAATATCGCTGGCGCATAATGGCGTACTCTTCCTCGATGAATTGCCCGAGTTCAAGCGCACAGTGCTTGAGGTAATGCGCCAGCCAATGGAAGAGCGCAGAGTATCTATATCGCGCGCCAAGCTTAGCATCGACTTCCCTGCAAGCTTCATGCTCATCGCATCTATGAACCCGTGCCCATGCGGCTATTTCAATCACCCTGAAAAGGAATGTACCTGCACACCAGTAGTAGTGCATCGCTACCTCAATAAAATATCTGGTCCGCTGCTGGACAGGATAGACCTGCATGTGGAGGTTACACCCGTTCCCTTCAACGAACTGTCTTCCCAGAAAAACTCAGAGACCAGCGACAATGTGCGCGAACGCGTAATAAAGGCAAGAGAGATACAAGCCAAACGCTTTGAGAATGAGCCCGGCGTTTACTGCAATGCACAGATGGGCAGCAAGCTGCTAAAAGAGATCTGTGTAATAAACAATATAGGCCAAAACCTGCTAAAGACCGCCATGGACAGGCTCAACCTCTCTGCCCGTGCCTACGACCGCATACTAAAGGTTTCCCGCACCATAGCCGATCTTGCAGGCAGCGAAGACATACGGCCCGAGCACCTCGCTGAGGCCATCCAATACCGCAGCCTGGATAGAGAAGGCTGGGCTGGGTAGATTAGCAATAATAAACCACTTGTAGTGAGTGGCACATATACTAAGTAGCTTTTCAAAAAATTCCATTAAAAGTTTTGTAACTTTTTTCCGGTTTTACAGATAAAGTAATAACAAACTATTTAGTATGAAAACACCTGCAATCTCTATTAGAAGCATTTTATTGGGTTTTACCTGTTTGTTTACAGCTGCACAGCTCCAGGCACAAAACATAGTAAAGCTGCACGGCCACATTACTAATCCTTTATCAGATAGTGTACAAGTGCAATTTTATATCAGCAATGTGAGTTTTGAAGCAAAAAACTACGCCACTCGTCTCGGTGGTAATGGCGATTTCAGCTTACAGTTTCCTGTAGTAGATGAGCATACTGTACTGCATTTGGTGC
>JAFDXS010000465.1 GCA_018267795.1 Bacteroidota bacterium
GATGAGCTGCTGGAGTTCGGTAAGAAATCTATGACGCTCACAGCATTAAAGCCTAAACATTAAGCACTTAGCACTCGTTAATATTTTAATAATAATTACTTAAGGTATCAAAACACTTATGCCTACTGCTATTAAAGTAGCTTAGTGTATATAAAATGGCATGCAAATGCTAACCTTATATAATACTTCCATCACAAGGCAGGTTTCCACCTGCTTTCTTTATATGTATTACTGCAGCAGTTCTTTTACCATTACCTGCAGGTTGTACTCCAGGGCTATATTCATAGCTATCACTTGCAGAGGGTTATTTGTTTTACCCAGTGAATCTGATTTTAGCAAGTCTATGCCATTCTGCAAATAAGCGAAGAATTGGTCCATAGCTAATACCTGTTGGTATTTTGATTTGTAAACTTCTTGTGCTAATTCGAGTACCATAAATAATCTTTTTCTTGGTTTGGGGCTGTAAAAATGTAAGTCTGCGCAGTTGTTTTCAAACTATGAAGTATGGTTAACAACTTTTTTACAGCTTGTTAACAAGCCATTAAAGAAATATACGGCATTTTATTATTATGATTTTAACCGTTTAAAAACCTGTATTTTTTATCTATACATTAATAGCTTGTTAATCACTTTTTAAGCCCTTGTTAAGAAGTTTAAAACCTGTTGTTAAGCAGGGTAAAAAATTTTCCAACCGTGTTTTAGTGTTACATCTTTGTGTCATCAATAACGCAAAACATCGGCACAATGATACTCTCTATAAATAATAATACAGCAGCAGCCAATAACACTACAGCTATTAAGAAAGCTTATACTAACCATGTAGTGAATAATGATATCCTTATTAAGAACCTGTTTTTTGCAGGTATCCTCTTATGTCTTGTGCTAGCAGTTTTTATTTAGTTATTCTAACCCTATTTACAGATATGCGAAAGGCCCCGGAATTCCGGGGCCTTTCGCTTTATAGTCAGCTCCATATTACACTACCACTATCTCATGATAGTCACTAGCCCGCAGGTATTTCTGCGCTAGTGTTTGCAATTCGTCGGCGGTGATTGTTTTGTAGATGTTTACGTTCCTGTTGAAGTTGGCTTCTGTCATATCGTTTAGTATCAGGGTGCGCCAGCGCTGCATGATGGAGAATGGCCCATCCAGGTCGCCGAGCATATTGCCCAGCAGGTAGTTTTTCACTAGTAGCAGCTCGTCATCATCTGCTTTTTCGTTGCAGAGTACGTCCATCTCATGATATATCTCTTTCACTGCTGCCTCCAGTACATCGCGACCTGCTTCGGTATGTATTATTAATGAGCCACTGTTGAGATAGGGCGACATAGAGCTGTAAATGCCATAAGTATAGCCTTTGTCCTCGCGTATATTGCTCATAAGCCTTGAGCCGAAGTAACCGCCGAACAATGTATTGAGTACAACCATTGGTGCAAAATCAGGGTGGTGACGGTTGGGGAACAAACGGCCTATGCGTATAGCGCCTTGTACGCCGTTCTGGTCATTCAGGAGATTATGTTTTTTCTCCTGGGCTTCCTGTGGCTGGTAGCTTTGCTCTATTAGCGGGTTATTGGTTATTGCTGCCTTACCAAATACTTCATTTACCCATTTCACTTCCTGCTCGGCCACATTGCCCGACATGAACATCTTTACCCTTGAAAGGTCGTAATGATTTTTGTAGAAGGCAATAAGATCTTCCCTGGTTATTGCTTCTATAATTTCTTTTTTAGAATAGCGGCCATAAGGATGTTTATCGCCAAAAAGCAAAGCGTCTATCTGTTGGTTGGCTACAAATTCGCATTGGCGCTGGCTTACCAGCAGGCGGTCTATTGCATTTCTTTTATGTATCTCCACTTCTTCCTGAGGGAAGATAGCATCCGTTATTATCTCAAATACAATAGGAAGCAATTGCGGCAGATGCTTAGTAAGTGAGTACAAGGTGATGGTAGAAAAATCATTGCCTGCACTTACTTTCAGGTTAGCACCATAAAACTCCAGTGCTTCATGTATCTGGTGCGAAGTTCGTTTTGAAGTACCGTTCTTTATCAGCCCTGCAGCGGCCTGTGCCACTGCCTGCTTCTGCTCATACCATATACCTGCGGGGAACACCCAGTCCATTTCTACTACATCCTGCACACCGGCATTCAGCCAATACAGAGGCAATCCATTATCCAGCCTGCCCTCGGTAACGGGCGGTAGTTTATATTCAAATTCTATAGCGTCGTGTATGCGTGGGGGCGTCTTGCGGTCCAGTACCATATCTTCTTTCTTTTCTTAAATGTTTTAAATCTTAGTCTTTAATAAACATCGAGCGCAGCTCACCTGCATCTTCGGGTTTCATTTTGCCGCCCAGTATCAGGCGCACCTGTCTGCGGCGCAGTGCATCGTCAAACATTCTTTTTTCCAGGTCTGTCTCCGGCACTATTTCCGGCACTTTGCGTGGCCTGCCATTAGGGTCAAGCGCTACGAATGTCATATAGGCTTCGTTGGATAGATATCTGTATTGTGCAGAAAGGTCCTCGCCCCATACGCGCAGGTACACCTCCATAGAGGTATTAAATGCCCTGGTAAGCTTGGCCTCTATAGTCAGCAAGTTGCCCAGCTTTATAGGATTGGAAAACGACACATTATCTACCGATGCTGTTACTACCGGGAAGCTGCAGTGTTTCT
>JAFDXS010000466.1 GCA_018267795.1 Bacteroidota bacterium
TACATTTTCTTTCCTGATTTGTTCGCTTAACTATTCGGATGATGGCAAAGTAAAGTGGTTGCTGCTCTCCTTCTTATGGTTGCTGGCTGCATACTTTACTAAAGAAACAGCAGTGTTTAATGCGGTAATAGCATTTGTGCTTATTGTATATTTAAGAAAACATAGCTGGAAGGAAAAGCGTAATCTACTGCAGTATGCGGCATGGCTGATTGCGTTTATAGTATGGTATGCAGTGCGTGCTACTGCAACCCTGAAAGGATCATACTTAAGCCCCGGTAAAATGACAGCAGACTTTATCCATCGGCTGCCCGTTGTAATACAATACCTGGGTAAGATTTTCTTTCCATTTAATCTCAGTGTCTTCCCAATGATGGAGGATACGGTATATTACTATGGTATTGCAGCTTTAGCATTACTTATAGGTATTATATATTTTACCAAAGACAAGAACTGGCGTGCTATTATTACGGGGCTTGTGCTATTTCTGCTCTTTTTATTACCGGCATTATTGGTGCCTAATGGCCTTAACGACCAGGTTTTTGAACATCGCTTATACCTACCCATTACCGGGATACTCTTTATTTTAGCCCATACTATAGTCTTTAAAAATAACTTGCAGCCAAAGAAATTAGTAAGTGCTGCTGTCCTTATAGCATTAATATTCGGCGGCATAAACTATATACATCAGCAGGCATTTAAAGATCCGCTCACGTTTTGGAATAAGGCAGTAGTCAGCTCACCGCACTCGGCTTATGCTACTATGATGCTGGGAGAACGTGAAGTAGATGACACCGCAAAAGCATATGCTCATATAAAGAGCGCATACGCAATGGACTCAACCCAAAAGTATATTAACTACTACTACGGTATGATGCTGCAAAACAATGGAAATGTATTGCAATCAGAGCCTTATTTCCTGGCCGAAAAGCGTATTTCAGGATATTATGAATGTGACTTTTACCTGGCAAGGGTTTATGTAATGAAGGGTAATTCTAAAGCTGCGGAGCAATACCTGGGATACTATTTGAAAAATGATCCTGAGAACCCGAAAGCTAATGCTAACCTGCTGATATTGCTGATAAATGAAAAAGAAAAGCAAAAAGCTGAAGCGCAGCTTGCCCGTATGCAGCAAATAGGTATTTCTGTAGATAGAAGCGTAATAGATACCTTGAAGAAACTATAGATCAGTATCTATCAATGCAATACCAAATATACTTTGCCATTGGACTCTTCTGTTTTGTAAGTTTCTATTTGGGCTTTAGCAGGACCAGCCTTTACTTTCCCGTCAATAACACTAAATTGGGAACCATGCCAGGGGCACTGTACAGTACCGCATATCATACTGCCGCCGGCCAGGCTCCCTCCTTTGTGTGAACAATGATCATCGAACGCTACATAGGCATCCTCTGTTCGTGCTATTACAATTCGCTTGCCATTCAGGTGCAGAAGCTTCATCTGGTTGGCTTTCAAGTCATTTATTCCACATACTTCTACCCTATTATCGCTTGAATGTATCGTCATCTCTTTCCATTTGCCAGCATCTGCATATCTGGGATCTACGCCTATCTGGTTCCTGTAAACTAATGTACCCCCCAACCAGCCTGCAATGCAGATGACAATAAAGCCTAAAACCTCTGGCACAATAATTACTGCTGCGGAAGTATTGGTATAGTGTCGCAATACCAACGCTATGGTAAAGAATGCCAGCATGGACACATTTAATAAAGCATGTGTTATTGCACGCTTGCTGCCGGAGCTTTTGGGTGGAACGGTATACAGATAATCTATAAATCCGGGAACAGCCGCAAGTAAGCCGCAAAGAATGCCTAGGGCTTCGAGATAAGATCCCATCCACCAGAAGTGCCAGCTACGGTAGCATAGACTTAAAATATCAAACAATAATGTACCTGTGAAGAAGGCTATAGGAAAAGTAACAAGTATAGGATGCAGCGGATGTCCCTTTACATTGGCTTTGCTTTTCATAATAGTATTTGATTTGACTATTATGTTTTTGCATAAAAATTGAGCCCCGAAGGCTAAAATACAATAAGCATCCCTAAATGGGATGCTGCATTATCTTTATTAAGAGCATTTAACGAGTGGCATAATAAAGCTCTACTGCCTTTATTATTGCCGATATTAGTAAGGCTGTAATAAGCACCAGAAACGTAATATTCCATTTGTCCAACCCCTTTGAGGAATTCTTTTGGAATTTGTGGTTTAGTGACATTTTTTTGGTTTTTAGCTTTAGGAATATCTTAAAAAATCAGGCTGCAAAAAACAAAGGTTCCTTACGGGGAACCATTTGCTGTGCTATATATAAGAGAAAACACACTATAATTGAGTAGCGGTATACACTACACTGGTAGTGTAAGTACCTGCAGGGTATGCAAAACCAGGAGTAGCTTGGTACTGTACAGAGAATGTCTGGTTGCCACCATAAGTAGCGTTGGTGATCAGGTTTTGAGCTGTGGCGCTAAGATCAGTGTATGCAGTACCAAATGTACCTGCTATAGTACCACCTGTACCATTTGCTGTTACCATCAGGTTCAGATTGCTTACCGGCATGCTTGGTGCGGGTGTAGTAGAACCGGTATAAGTGAAAGTAGAAGCATTAGCGTTTACAGTTACAGTAAAGTTTTTGTTAGACTGTACTTTTAATGCCTGGG
>JAFDXS010000467.1 GCA_018267795.1 Bacteroidota bacterium
ATTCGCTTCTATAGAACAAACCGTTTTACTTGCAGTCAGCGGTGGCCAGGATTCAATGGTCATGGCCGATCTTTTCCATAAAAGCAGTATCAATTTTGCCATTGCACATTGCAATTTTCAACTGCGCGGTGAAGATTCAAATTTAGATGAGCAGTTGGTGCTCGATTGGTGCAGGGAAAGATCGATCACCTGTCATAACGTACGCTTCGAAACAAAGCAAAAAACTGTCGAGTGGAAAAAAGGTACCCAGGAAGCAGCCCGCATCCTACGCTACGAATGGCTCGATAAAATATGCAGGGAAAATAATTACAGCAAGATAGTTACTGCACATCATGCCAATGATAATGTAGAAACCTTAATGATAAACCTCTTCAAGGGAACAGGTATCGGCGGCCTGCACGCCATACCCGAGCAGAATGGAAATATCGTGCGTCCCTTGCTTTTTGCCGCTAAAGAGGCATTGCAGGAATATGGAACACAAAACAATGTCCCGTACAGGGAAGATGCTTCCAATGCCACTGATGCATATTTACGCAATGCGGTAAGGCATCATATTATCCCGGCAGTAAAGCAATGGTTCCCTAATGCTGTGCAGAATATAAATGAAAGTATATCCCGCTTTACACAGGCCGAAGTATTATACAAAAGGGCAGTGGAGCAGGAGCGTAAAAAGCTAATGGAACAGCGCGGCCAGGACTATTATATACCTGTAAAGAAGCTGCAAAAGCATGAGCCGTTGGAAACGATTTGTTACGAGTTGTTTTATCCTTTTGGTTTTTCATCAGCCCAGTTGCCGCACATACTTGAGCTTATGAATTCGGAGAGTGGGCATTACATTAGTTCCGCTACGCATCGCATTATCCGCAATAGAGATTTTTTAGTGGTTACAGGCATACCTGCCGATAGCACAGATATGATATTGGTAGAAGCTGTGCCTTGCAATATTGTAGCTGGTAAACTCAGGCTTGCGTTTACGGTAGGTGATAAGCCTGAAGAAATCAATCCCGATAGCAACCTTGCCTATATAGACATAGCGCAGGTAGATTTTCCGCTTATACTGCGTAAATGGCGTATCGGCGACTATTTTTATCCCTTAGGCATGGGCATGAAAAAGAAAAAAGTAAGTCGCTATCTTATCGATCAGAAAGTTGCGCTGCACGATAAAGAGCATATCTGGGTATTGGAGTGCAAAAAGCGCATAGTGTGGCTGGTAGGTATGCGCCTCGACGAACGCTTTAAATTAAAAAAGACCACCACGCAGGTGCTACAGGTTCGTTTAACAAACCCTTAGTTGCGATGCATGACCTGTTGTAGAAATTGGGTGTGCGTAGGGTCCAGTAGTAACGCTATAAGGAAACCATATACTGAGCCCCAGAAGTGCGCGTCATGGTTCACATTGCCGCCACCTCTTTTCGACATGTAAGCGGAATAGACGAGGTATAACACGGCGAAAATAATGCTCGGTATCCCTATAGGTATAAACATAAGGTATATCTTCGACCAGGGGTCAAAATACACTGTAGCAAACAATACCGCTGCTACACCCCCTGATGCGCCTAAAGAACGGTAATAATAATTATTCCTGTTTTTAATAAAAGAGGGTAGGGAAGCTACCAGTATTGCAGACAGGTAAAATACAATATATAGCCCGCCCATATCCTGCATTGCAAACTGCTGCTCTATTATATTACCAAAGAAATAGAGGGTAAGCATATTGAAAAAAAGATGCCCCCAGTCAGCATGTATAAAGCCTGAACTTATCAGGCGGTAATACTGCGCGGGATTATCCATCCTGCGCGGCCATAGTATAAGTTTATCTATCAAATTACTGCTGCTAAAGCCTGCTATTGATATTATTGCGGTAATAATTATTATGAGTAAAGTGTACATGAAATACTATTGCTTATTTACTAAGCGAAATTAAGCCTTATGAATGATGGTATGGAGAATTGTTAAGTATGCTGAAACTTCTATATACTTGTTCGGCAAGTAGCAGTCTCACCAGCTGATGAGGGAAAACTAATGAGGAAAGAGACCAGCATTGCTTCGCCTGTTTACGCACATTATCGGTCACTCCGTATGCGCCTCCAATAAGTAATATTAAAGTTTTTACTCCCTGGTTCATGCATTGCTGAAACTGTTGTGCCCATTGTATGGAGTTTAGCATTTTCCCCCTTTCATCCAGCAGTATCAGGTAGTGTTGGGGTTGCAGTTTTTTTAATATCAGCTCTTCTTCCTGCAGCTTTGTGCGCTCTATATCCGTAGTGGCCGCTTTTTTAGGCGTTTGCAGTACTACCAGTTCTACAGGATTATAAGGCTTGGTTTTCTGAAAATAATAGCGAATTCCCTCCTCTATAAATGACTCATTTTCCTTTCCTATAGACCAGATTTCAATATTCATGCATGATACTTTACTGCGGCAGCCAAATTACAGTTTTTCCGGCCATACAATATTCAAAAAAAGAAAATCAAAAAAGTGAGCATTTAGGACTTTGCAGAATCAGATAGAGTACTTATCTTTGCAGTCCGTTAAAACGGAATGGCCTTGTAGCTCAACTGAATAGAGCATTTGACTACGGATCAAAAGGTTTCAGGTTTGAATCCTGACAAGGTCACTAATACAGTAAAGGGTTTCATGCTATGAATGTGTGAAACCCTTTTTT
>JAFDXS010000468.1 GCA_018267795.1 Bacteroidota bacterium
GTAGGCAACCAATATTTTTTTTGCAGCATTTACCAGGTTAGTGTAATACGCATGCTCTATACCATTGGTTATGCACCCGGTAGATGTATGCAGGTCCATAAAAATCACTGGCTTTATTTTACGCTGTGCGAACCGCGCAATAACATGTTGAAATGCAGTCAGATATTTAGTGGAAAGATCACCTGGAGTTTGAGTATTTTGATAAATACACTTTGACAGTAATAACGAATCAATACTGACAAGGCAACCAAGGCATGTAGTAGAAGTTTCGAGGCTGTTCCCTTCAAACATAAATAAAACTGAATCCTGCGAAAGCTGAAGATCTATTTCTACTCCGTCAGCATTGTAATATTCTATTGCCCGCGTTACGCTCTCCCATGAGTCAGGCGGGTATGCATTGTTTAGTTCACCGCTGCCTTCATGCCCTATAATATATACACGTCCACCACTCAGGTTTTGTATGTTGGTGGTCACTTTCTTACAATCTGAAAACAAAACCCAAACTAGCAAAAAGAATATCCAGCTTTTCTTCATCGCTTAAAGACATTATATCGTATCCCTATTCTTGCAATCTGCGTTAGCCCGGCGTGATATTCTTATTCAACTCCATTACATCATAATATTTTTCAAGAAAAACACCCGTGCCTAAATTCAGACCTACAGAAAATCGGCTCTTCCTGCTTAACCTGTAGTTGATACCAAGAGACAAAAACAGCTCATTAATAGCATTTTTTCGGTTCGCTATATCTACCTTATTTGGGTTATAAGGATCGTAATAAGATATTTGATAATCAAGATTTACTAGGGCACTAAGGCGGGCATTGGTAAGCGCGAAAAAGTTGTAGCCTACATCATAACCCATTATAGCTTTATAAGGAAGATAACTGTCGCTTAATACAATTTTGGGCCCTGCGTAAAGGTCATGCCTTCCCAGCCTGGCATCTAATAACAGGTAGGAATTAATTCCGGTATAAGTAAATGAAGACGCTGCTGATATGCCTGCTTCCATATTGTTGCTGCGCTCTATGCTTTGCGCATTACTGCAGGCAGCAATCAATAATATAGCCAGTGATATTTTAACAGCTTTACCCATGGTGATGCTAAATAGACAAAATATATACCATTGGGTTTAATGAAGAGTCCCATAAATAAGCACAATAAAAAAACCGCCTCAAAAGAGACGGCTTAATGTATTGGTAGTCAGCTTAAATTAAGCGCTTACTTTACCTTTTGATTTTGCTATTACTTCTTCTTCTATGTTGCGTGGAGCAGGAGCATAGTGGCTGAATTCCATCACTGATGTAGCGCGGCCTGAAGACAGTGAACGAAGCTGTGTTACGTAACCGAACATTTCGCTCAGTGGCACTTTAGCACGGATGATCTGTGCGTTGTGCTTGCTGTCCATACCTTCCAGCATAGCGCGACGACGGTTAAGGTCACCTGTTACATCACCCATGTACTGATCAGGAGTAGTTACTTCCACTTTCATGATTGGTTCCAGCAGTATTGGCTTAGCCTTGCGGCCAGCTTCACGGTAGCCGGATTTAGCACAAAGTTCGAATGACATAGCATCAGAATCCACTTGGTGGAAAGAGCCATCAAATATGCGCACCTTCATACTTTCTACAGGATAGCCTGCAAGTACACCGGTAGTCATAGAAGCTTCAAAGCCTTTCTGTATAGCCGGGATGAATTCCTTAGGAATTGCACCACCGAATATTTCGTTAATGAACTGGAAACGGCCTTTACCTTCTTTCAGGAACTCTTCATCAGCAGGGCCTATTTCAAACTGGATGTCGGCGAATTTACCACGACCACCTGTTTGTTTCTTGTATATTTCGCGGTGTTCAGTTTTCAGCGTGAATGCTTCTTTGTAAGCAACCTGTGGCGCACCCTGGTTTATTTCCACTTTGAATTCGCGACGCATACGGTCAACGATGATTTCAAGGTGTAGTTCACCCATACCGCTCAGTACAGTCTGGCCGGTATCTTCATCTGTTTTTACACGCAGTGTCGGATCTTCTTCTATCAGTTTAGCTATAGCCATACCCATCTTATCTACGTCTGCCTGAGTTTTAGGCTCTACAGCTATAGATATTACCGGTTCAGGAATAAACATGTTTTCCAGAACGATCGGGTTCTTTTCATCGCACAGTGTATCACCGGTTTTGATGTCTTTGAAACCTACCGCTGCACCTATATCACCGGCTTCAATGAAGTCTATTGGGTTCTGCTTGTTAGCGTGCATCTGCATGATACGGCTGATACGTTCGTTACGGCCGGTACGCATGTTCAGTACATAAGAACCTGAATCCAGGTGACCGCTGTATGCGCGGAAGAACGCCAGGCGGCCCACGAAAGGATCGGTCATGATCTTGAATGCAAGCGCCGCAAATGGTTCCTTAGCATCCGGGTGACGAGTTATTTCGTCGCCTGTTTCAGGGTCAGTACCTTTTATAGACTCAACGTCCATAGGGCTAGGCAGGTAACGGATCACCGCATCCAGCGCAGTCTGTACACCTTTATTTTTATATGCAGAGCCGCAAAGCATAGGTACGATACTCATATCGATAGTAGCCTTACGTACTGCTTCATGGATTTCTTCTTCAGAGATAGAAGTAGGATCTTCGAAGAATTTCTCCATCAGTTTGTCATCATATTCA
>JAFDXS010000469.1 GCA_018267795.1 Bacteroidota bacterium
GTGTGAAACCTGCAGCAACAATGGCTATTTCCATAGCTTGCTCCTGGAATAAGGGTACGCCTAATGTTCTGCCCAAGATGTCTTCCAGTTCTTTTGAAGGATATTCTACAGGCTCTTCGCCATTGCGACGGCGTAAATAGGGATGCACCATGTCTCCCTGTATTGGCCCCGGGCGCACTATGGCCACCTCAATTACCAAGTCGTAAAAACATTGTGGCTTTAGCCGCGGCAACATGGACATCTGTGCGCGACTTTCTATCTGGAAAACGCCGATAGTATCCGCATGACTTATCATTTCATATACCATCGGGTCGTCTTGTGGAATGTTGGCTAATGTAAGGTCAAGACCGTAGTGCTGTTTTGCCAGATCGAAAGCCTTTCTGATGCAAGTAAGCATACCCAGCGCCAACACATCAACCTTAAGGAAACCCAGTGCCTCGATGTCATCTTTGTTCCATTCTATGCAGGTGCGATCTTCCATGCGGGCATTTAATATAGGACAGAGGTCGGAAAGCTTACCCTGTGTAATAACAAAACCACCCGTGTGCTGACCGAGATGCCTTGGAAAGCCTATGAACTGCTGCGTGAGCTGCAATACCTTTTTGAGGTGTGGATCGTTGGCATCGAACCCTTCTGACGAAACCTTTTTTCCCTCAAGCCATTCATCAGTAAACTCCCATGAAGATTTAGAAAGAAGATTAATAGCATCTACGGAAAGCCCCATGGCCTTTGCGACATCTCGAACAGCCCCTTTAAAATGAACCTGGGTAACGGTAGCGACTATAGCAGCGCGATCCCGCCCATATTTTTCATAGATATACTGAATTACTTCTTCCCTTCGTTCATGCTCAAAATCAACATCTATATCAGGTGGCTCGTCCCTGGCGTCGGACATAAAGCGTGCGAATAGTAATTTAAACTTAGAAGGATTGACCGAAGTAATACCCAGGCAAAAACAAACTACCGAATTTGCAGCAGATCCCCGGCCCTGGCATAAAATACCTTTGCTCCTGGCAAAGCGTACAAAGTCATAAACAGTAAGAAAATAAGCAGCATAATTCTTACGTTCCATAAAATCCAGCTCGTACTGTATTGTGTCTTTGATATGCTGTGGTATATTGTCGCCAAACTTTTCTTTTGCACCTATCCAGGTGAGGTAAATCAGCTCCTCCTGCGGTGTTCTGCCATCAGTGGTTATTTCTTCAGGATATACATATTCAAGACTATCTAATGAAAACTGACATGCTGCTGCAACCTCCTGTGTTCGCTGAATAGCTTCAGGATATTGCATGAACAAGCGTTGCATTTCTTTTGTGGGTTTGAGATAACGTTCTGCATTTTGATGCAGCCTGAAACCGGCATTATATATTGTACACTTTTCCCGGATACAAGTAAGTATGTCCTGGAGCTCCCGGCGTTGAGGGACATGATAATGTATGTCATTGGTGGCTACCAATGGAATATTGTACTCTGCTGATAACTGAGCAAGGCGATATAGTCGTTTATTATCATTAGCCTGATAAGTGCGACTGGCTGCAAGATATAATGAGCTGCCCAAAGCTTCCTTATATTCTTTGATTGCAGCTTTAAAATCAATGTTAAAATCAAAAACTGCATTTAGCTCTGCAGGCGGTATGAGTATGAATATAATATTCTTTGAAAGCTGATAGACATCTTGCCTATAGAGTAAACAATCACCTTTTTCGACCCTTAGATTGCCTACTGACAGAAGTGCGGATAATTCTGAATAAGCCTCTGTATCTGTAGGTAAGGCGATGAGATCTGGTCCATCCTGCAGATGGAGCCTGCAGCCAGGTATAATGCGTATCCCTTGTTTTTTAGCAGCAGCATGCGCGCGCACGATACCGGCTAAAGTATTGCGATCTGTAATGGCTATTTCTTTATATCCAAGTGCTGCAGCCTGGATAATTAATTCCTCCGGGTGGCTGCCTCCTCTTAGAAAACTGAAATTGGTTGTTACCTGTAGTTCTGTATACATACTGCACTTTTAAGCAAAGAATCCATGCATGAACCATTTAGGTTCAGTTCTTTTGTAATCTCCTAATCTGAATAGCCAATACCTGGCTCCTTCTTCATCCTCCACGCAATAATAGTCCCTGTATAAACCTTCTGTAAGCCACCATTCCTGCTCTATGCGCTCGGGGCCATCAGCCTTTGTTATGTTATGCAGTTTACCCTTGTAATGAAATAGTACCGGCGGATAGTCTGGTATTGCTACTGTTACCGTTATTGGTTCGGGTTCAGGCAGCAGATGCAATGGCCTGGGCAATTCTGATCGCCACTCTGCTGTTGATCGCTCCTCCAGCGATGCAGCTAATTTAAATGAACGTTCAGGCCAATAATGCTCGTCAGGCAAATATCGATGTACCGTATTTACCCCCAGCTTGCCTACTATCTTATCCAGCAGCTCTGCTATGGCTGTGTTATCACTATTAGCACTATTCCAGAAAGCATCCTGTGTGCTGGTCAGATCTTCAACAACAGGTGCTTCAATAATAAATAGTTCAATACCTAAGTCAGGTTCTATTTCAACAATCTTTTGCTGCAATAGCCTGAATAAGTGAACAACATTTCGTGATGGCCGATTAGTGCCAATTTGTATCTGCTCAATTTTCCCATCTATACGCCA
>JAFDXS010000046.1 GCA_018267795.1 Bacteroidota bacterium
CCAACGCAATTATGCATGCTATAGGCTATGATAATATTTTAATTTCTTTAAAAAATGATAGTTCTATTAATATGCAAAATTTGTCTGCCAATGGCGAACATGTCACGTCATTGGAGATTAAATTCTCTGCATGGTCCTTAATTTTCGATGGAGCTGGCATATTAAGTCATTATAGTGGGAGAATTGTAGAGCTAGGCGTACAAGCAGATCATTTTTTAATGGCAGATAGTAATGGGAACACATATGAGAAGGTATACTTTGACAGGTTTGGTGGTAACAAAGATGAGGTTATATATATATGCTATAAAGATGATGATTCTTTGACAATAATAACAAATAGAGCTGTCTATAGATTGGGTAATAATATTTGGAATTGTAGAAGAATCTCTTGGAAAGATATTTTACCTGAAACAGTACAGGTTTCATTTTATAGAGTTGATAATTTTATGAATGAATGGTATCCAACGAATGGCAATGGCATATGGTGTAGATATAATTTGCATTCGTTTTTAAAGCCAAGCAATGTTTTACAATGTCTTTATAATACTAAATGTATTGGCTCCTTGAACAATGGGTGCACATATTGGGTAAATAAAAAAGGGGATATACTGTATGAATTAAAAAAAACCGGAAGCATTACTACAATAAAAATCCCAGAGAAAAATTTGCCACTAAAAATCGATGAAAAATCTGATTCTGAATTTTATTTGTGTGCAAATAATGCATCCTATGTGTATAATGAAAAAAGTAAGAAGTATATTAATATTAATGCATACTTCTCGATAGATACGATAAGAAGATATGATCATCTTTCGGATGAGCCTGGCTTTCCAACTACTACCTGGAAATATAACAGTTTTAAGTCTATGCGAGGATTAGTAAACATTAGGAAAAATAAATGGATTATGTTTGATTCAAAGGCAACCGTGCGAACAATTGAGTTGCAAGGTCACACTGCAATAATGAATGGATTGGACGTAGCTAGAATAACAAAGACCTGTTATGACAGTGCCGATCACATATATATATTCTCAGGTCAGGATGCGTTAAGTATTTATAATGCTGGTTTAGATAGGTATTTTCCCTGTAACCTACAATTATTAAATAGCCTGGGAATTCACTCTATTCGAGACGTTGCCTGCGATAATGTTTCAAATGTTTACTTACTGGATAATGATAAGATAGGAATGTATAATATTCGCAACAGAAAAATAAAATATCTAGAATGTAACCTGAATTTATCTGACGTATTAATTTCTGTCTATAAAGATTATTTTTTTATTGCAGGTAAGTTTGGATTAGCCTATGCAAAGATTTTAGGGCCCCTGCATGTAGGAAAATTTCATGTAGCTGTAAATATGAATAGTTATAATCGTGCTTATGATTTGATTATTAATAAGCAAGGGGTAATATATATATCTACAGATAAAGGAGTGATTGATGTAAATGCAGATGAAATAACTAATGAGAAATTAGCTGATCCGGGAAACTTTTTTATGCTAAATATAAATACGCCAATCCATAGGCGTATAATAAGCAATGATACTGTTAACCTCTCGCAGGATATAGATAAAATTACACTCAATGTAGTGAACCTGGTTGGTAAAGGGAATATTGAATATAATTATGTGATTGAAGATTATGGTAACCTGCAGGAAACGACGACCGGTGAAATAGTTACAGGTACATTGAAAGCCGGGCATTATTATAAAGTAAAGTGTAGTATTCAGGACGATGCATGGGTGAGCAAAGAGTTCGTTTTTTACATTTATAGAGTGCCATATTGGTGGCAAAAAACGAATTGGGTAATAGTATTTTGGATATCAGGTATATTGGCTTTCGGGACAGTTATATTCATAGTGATGTTGCTAACAAGGCGGGTAGCTGCGAAAGCAAATGATAAAAAACGGGCCCTTACAGAACTGGAGTTGCGTGCTATATATGCCCAGATCAATCCACACTTTATATTTAATACACTTAGTGCAACATTATATTTTATTAATAAAAGGAAGTTTGATGATGCATATCTGCATATAAATAAATTCTCGCGGCTTATAAGAGGATATTTAAAATCGTCGCAGGAGCGTTATATAACGCTGGCAGATGAGATAGAGATGCTAAAGAACTACATAGAGCTTCAGAAAACAAGATTTGAGGATAAACTGGAGTATAAAATTGAAATAGATAATAAGATACCAGTAAATAACATACAGATTCCGTCTTTGTTATTACAGCCATTGGTGGAGAATGCTATAAACCATGGCTTGTTTCATCGTAAGGAAGGAGGGCTGTTGTTATTGCAATTTTTGCAGGGCGAATCGTCGGAGGAGTTGGTATGTATCATAGATGATAATGGTGTGGGGCGTAACAAAGCGAAGGAGATAAAGGAAAGCAGTACGGTGCAGTACGACTCATACGGCACAAAGCTTACCAAGCAGTTAATAGATGTGTTTAAGGAGTTTGAAAAGATGGGGATAGAACTGGAATATATAGATAAACAACTACCTGAAACCGGAACCATAGTAAAACTGACCATAAAAAATATTAAGTATGTTGCCTGACATAACCTGTATCATTATTGATGACGAACAAAAAGCCATAGACCTTTTAGAGCGCAGATTGAATATTTTATTCCCGAACCTGAAGATATTAGGGAAGTATACCGAATGGAGTAAGGGCCTTGAAGTGTTGAGAACGCAAAAAATAGATTTATTATTCTTGGACGTTTCTATGCCTGAGAAAACAGGAATCGATCTTTTGAAACTTATTCCAAATATCAGTTGCCAGGTAATATTTATCACCGCACATTCTGAATTTGCCCTTGATGCTATAAAACTTTCTGCTGTGGGCTACGTGCTGAAGCCAATAGATGATTTCGAGCTATCGTTTGCAGTAAATAAGGCTATTGAAAAAATAAGGAATGTCAATAACAATACGCCGACGGTAAACAGTAATGCTAATAATCCGCTGAAAATAGGTATCCCTAATCCTAAGGGGATAGACTACCTAAATATTGATGATATACTATACTTTGAAAGTGTAAATAAATACACTAAGGTTGTAACAAAGACATTTAGCATAATAAGCTCCTACAACCTTGCTGAGTTTAAAAAAATAGTAAACAGCAATGATTTCCTGCAGGTGCATCGCTCGTTTATAGTAAACCTGCACCACGTTAAACGTTACGAAACTTCCGGGGTATTACTGATGGAAGACAATATGCAAATACCTGTATCTAAGAATGTAAGGGCTGAATTTATAAGCGTGTTCAGCAAAATAAGCAGAACGGCAGGCTTCAAAAGCAAAGAAAATGAATAGGTTATAAATCTCTTCCTCGGTTATAATGATACTTTCGTCCAATCAAAAAGGCTTTTCGGCAAATACCCCATTTGCCCGTTAAAAATCCTTTGTTTCTTTGATGCAGAGAAAAACAATAAACGTTTCCCTCTGTACCCAAACCGTTTTTGCCAGCCCCTACTAAACCTAAAGAGGCTTCATTTATACACTTATACCCGTTGCCGGATAACTGATTATATCGTTATTCGGCATTTTTTATTCTTAGTAATCAAGCATTTATATAAAAGCAAAACACCTCACCGGGGCCATGTACACCTACTACCAGCGTTTTCTCAATATCTGCTGTGCGGCTGGGGCCGGTATTCAGATTGATCATGGAGGGTAATTCGCTGCCGTATTTCTTTTTGAGCATGGAGAGGGCCTGCTCTATATCAGGTACTATTTGGCTTGAATAGGCTATTACTATGTGTACCGGGTAAAAAACAGGTGCCGTACGACCCATATGCTGCCTACTGCTGAAAATAATGGACCCTGTACGGGCCACCAGCGTTTCGCAATCGGTAATGCAGGCATCGGCAGTCTCTATTGCCACAGCTGCATCGTTTGCTATCTCAAGCTTATTATTATGAAGTAGTTGTAAAAGGCGAGCGTCTGAGCAGAGCAGTTGTTTCCAGCCCCTGCTTTCATAAAGATTATAAATATTTTCGAGCAGCTCCTTTTCGTTGTCACAGAATACAAATTTGCCACCCAAGGTAATAAAAGCATTTGCAAAGGTTTCCTCTATAGAAAGGCCAGAGGTGGCATATAGATTACTTGCAGCATCTTTCTCTGCCTCAGGAAATGGCATTGCAACGGGTTTGCCTGTCAGGCCTTTGCGTATGCGGGAGAGTATGTTTTCCTTAGCCTTGGATGTTTTTAATGTCTGCATCGTATTGTAATAATAGGCAAAAATAAAAAGCGGTAAAGAATATTCACCGCTTTTTCTATACTTGATATTTATTTGTTATGACTGGTAGGTGTCAGACTCTACAACGCTGCCGGTAACCGGAGGTATTCCTTCGTTAGGCGTCATATCTTCATACGGACGCTTTCCGATCAATCTTTCCAAGTCATCTTTGTAAAGAACTTCTTTCTTGAGCAATTCTGTTGCTAAGGCCTTCAGGGCATCCATGTGCTGCGTTAATAACTGTTTGGTACGGTCGTACTGAGCAGCTATCATAATGCGCAATTCCTGGTCTATCAATTTAGCAGTTTCTTCAGAGTAAGGCTTACTCATATTGTATTCCTGCTGGCCATCGTGATAAGAAACATTGCCAATCTTATCATTCATACCATAGATGCTTATCATAGAAAAGGCCATCTTTGTAATGCGTTCCAGGTCGTTCTGGGCACCAGTAGAAATCTGACCAAAGATCAACTCTTCTGCTGCACGGCCGCCAAACAAGGCTACCATTTGGTCCTGCATTTGAGCTATGGTGTACAGATATTGTTCTTTAGGCAGGTATTGAGCATAGCCTAATGCTGCAACGCCGCGTGGCACAATAGATACCTTAATAAGCGGGAAAGCATGCTCCAGGAACCAACCGCATACTGCGTGGCCAGCCTCATGATATGCTATAACCTGCTTTTCTTCAGGAGATATTATCTTGTTTTTCTTTTCAAGACCACCTATTACGCGATCAATAGCGTCGTTGAAGTCACTCATATCTACCTCAGTCTTGCCTTTGCGTGCAGCAATGAGGGCAGCTTCGTTACATATATTGGCTATATCAGCACCCGCAAAACCAGGCGTTTGAGAGGCAAGTTTCTTGATATTAAGATCTGCTGACTTTTTGATAGGCTGTAGGTGTACTTCAAATATTTTTTCGCGACCTTTTACATCCGGGATATCAATAGATATCTGGCGATCGAAGCGGCCCGGGCGAAGTAATGCTGTATCCAGTACATCAGGTCGGTTAGTTGCTGCCAGTACTATAATACCGCTATCGCCACTAAAGCCATCCATTTCTACCAGCAATTGGTTGAGCGTATTTTCACGTTCATCATTGCTCATTACTACATTCTTACCACGAGCGCGGCCAATAGCATCTATTTCATCGATAAAGACGATACAAGGCGCTTTTTCACGAGCTTGCTTAAATAAGTCACGCACGCGGCTAGCACCCACACCTACAAATAGCTCAACGAAATCGGAACCGGACATAGAGAAGAATGGTACCTGTGCTTCGCCTGCTACCGCCTTTGCCAACAAGGTTTTACCGGTACCGGGAGGGCCTACAAGCAATGCACCTTTAGGTATTTTACCGCCCAGTGCAGTATATTTTTTAGGATTTTTCAGAAAATCGACTATTTCCATCACCTCCACCTTTGCTTCGTCGAGGCCTGCTACGTCATTAAATGTGATATTAACACGTGTTCCTTTTTCAAAAAGTTGGGCTTTTGATTTGCCGATGTTGAATATACCACCTGCACCACCACCGGAAGCGCCGCTGCCCATCTTGCGAAAAATGAGAAACCACATAGCTACCAGGAATATAAGTGGCAGGAATATTGAATTTAATACAGAATGTAACAGGTCGCCGCGTGTATGATAATAAACGTCTACGGGTTGAATTCCCGGATTGGCTTTTTCAGCATCCGAAAGCTCACGGGTAAACTGATCAACAGAACCTATTCTGAAAGAGAACTGAGGCCCTTTATCATTGTTGTTAATATTAAGCGGAGATTGCTTGTTGGCAGTTTGCTGCTGTTCTGCTGTAATAGCCGAAGGCTTTAAATACACTTCAACAGATTCATTGTTTATTACATCCAGCTTAGCAACCTTTCCTTTATCAAGATATTCAGTTTTGAATTCCTGAAAGCTATATTCACGGGTATTTGCATTAAAGCTGCTGCTAAAAAACTGTACACCAATGATAGCAAGCAAAATAATACCATAGATCCAATAGATATTGAATCTTGGTCCTTTGCGAGGGGTTTTATTGTCACCAGACCCTAAGCCGGGCCTTTGTTTATTATTATCTTCCATGTTTCCGTTCAAACGTTAATTGCTATTTTATATAATATTAGTCATTATGTTCCATACGTTCAGCGTCTGCCCATAAAGTTTCGAGGTTATAAAACTTACGCTGCTCCTGCTGAAATATATGTACTACTACATTTACGTAATCTACAAGGGTCCAATAATCGCCATGCTCTACATGATAAGGTTTTTCTCCGCATTCCTGGAAAATTACTTCTTCCACATTAGTAGCTATTGCCTTTACCTGTATATGCGAATTTGCCTCGCATAAAATAAAAAAATCGGCTACTGCTTCATCAATCTTTCTAAGATCAAGCGATACGATTTTTTCCCCTTTTTTGTCTTTGATTGCTTCAAGGATGGCTTTAAATAGCTTGCTGTTTCTCGTCAGGCGGGTTGCTGGTTTTTTCCGCCCCTGTAATGCACTTATTATTTTCTCCAAAATTGCTTAAAATCTATTTAGTTTGGCAATATCAATACAATTAATCAAATTTATAAAATCTTTTTGGCATACACGTTATGGCTTTACCAGATGCACCGATTATAGAACTTGATACTATTGACAGTACCAATAACTATGCCATGCGCCTGATAGATGCCGATACGGCACAGCATGGCCTGACAATAGTAACCCAGCAGCAAACCAAAGGTAAAGGACAGCGGGGGAGACAATGGGTGGACATACCCGGGCAAAGCCTGCTAATGAGCATAATTTGCAATCCCAATCGCAGAATTGATTCTCAATTTGTATTTAATGCTTCTATAGCGGTAGCGGTAGCAGAGGTTTTGCAGGAAATGTATGAAAACTGGAAAGTATCCATTAAGTGGCCTAACGATATAATAATCAATGACAAAAAGGCAGGAGGTATATTAATAGAAAATATACTTCGGGGCGCTGACTGGTCGTACGCTATTATTGGGCTGGGCTTGAACATTTTGCAAGACAATTTTCCGCAGGAACTGCCTTATGCTACTTCCCTAAAAATAGCATCGGGCAGGGACTTTACGCTAAATGAGGTACGTGATAAGATCAGGGCAAGAATACTGGAATATACATCCAATAACCTGGGTGCAGAGCAAATAATGCGCCTTTATAATCAGTCGTTATACCGCAAAGGAGACAATCAAAAATTCACAGATGGCTCGGAAGAATGGCTAGCTATCATACAAGGTACTATGGCCGATGGCACCCTCCAGGTGCGTGTTGCCGATGGCAGCATAGTGCATTATACGCATGGGGTAGTGGTATGGAAATGGGAATAGTTATTTTTATGTTATAATTCTCTAAGCGTACATTTCAGCCCAGTTTTTAAGCATTTTTAGCCCATCGTTTGTACCCACTGATTCCGGGTGAAATTGTATACCGATGCAGGGATGTATGGTATGTGCCAGTGCCATAATGGTTTCATCAGTAGTGCGTGCTATCGCTCTAATGCCTGTATTTTGAAATTGCTCTACAGCCAATGAATGAGAACGCATGGCTGTAAAAGGATTGCCGATACCCTCAAATAGTGCATGTCCTGTATGATGTACTTCACTTGTCTTGCCATGCATAGGTGCGCTGTGTACCAATTTTGCACCGAAATACATGCCTAATGCCTGGTGCCCGAGACATACGCCCAGTATGGGAATACTGCTATGAAAATGATTGATAGCATCCATGCAAATGCCTGCCTGCAAAGGAGTTTCGGGTCCGGGAGATATGATAAGCCTGGAGGGTTGCAGATCAATTAATTGTTGCAGGGATAGCTCGTCGTTACGATATACTTTGCATTCGCGCCCTGTCTGCAGCAGGTAGTGCAGTAGAATGTAGGTGAAGGAATCATAGTTATCGAGCACTACCCACATGATCTGGCAGCTTTTGGTTTACATGCTCGAAAAAATGTTGCAGGTCGCCGAATGTATTTTTAGCAAATGGCAGTAACGCACCGATATGCGTAAATACCCAGGGGGCAAGGGGAGCCAGATACTTATACGTTTTAGAATAAGCGATAGTTTCCGGTGCTATCAGGTGCATCTGGTTGCCTATCCATAAAAGAGAGCTCCATATTATGGCAGCAAGGAAGGCATATAGCAAGCCACCTATACTTTTATCTACCCAGCCCAGCATAGCGGCCTTCACCGTAGTTTCCAGCGCCTTGGCTATTAGCCGCACAATAAGCACTACGCCAATGAACATGATGAGGTAGCTAATGAGCTGGCCCCAGCCAGATGTAATGACGCCTTTGTCAAAAAGATATTGCGCCAATATATGAGATAACTTCAAGGCGCAAATAACGCCTAATAAAATAGCGAGCACAGAAAACGCGGCTATGATGAATCCCTTCATATAGCCGCGAATAAAAAATAGTAATATCAGTATGATACCTATAAGGTCAAGGACCATATCAGGCGTTTTGTGAGAGTAATTGTTTCACTGTTTCGGAGATAGCTTTGCCATCAGCTTTGCCTGCCAGTTGTTTGCTGGCTACACCCATCACCTTACCCATATCAGCCGGCGATTTTGCGCCTACCTGTTCCATTATAGCTTTTACTTCTTTAGTCAGTTCCTCCTGCGACATTTGTGCAGGCAGAAAGCGCTCTATAATAGCAAGCTCTTCCCGTTCCTTCGAGGCAAGGTCCTCGCGGTTTTGCTTTTCAAATATTTCAAGAGAATCGCGGCGTTGTTTGGCCAGCTTCTGCAGCATTTTGGTTTCAGCTGTTTCTGTCATGGTATCGCTGCCACCTTCTGCTGTTTTTTCAATTAATATAGCAGCCTTAATAGCGCGCAGCGTGCGTAGTGCAGCTTCATTCTTATCGCGCATAGCCTGCTTTAGTTCTTCCATTACTTTTTGTTCCAGTGACATATTATCAGGTGCTTAAGATGTTAACTTATTGATTTTTTTCCAGCGCATCAGTAGCTTTCTTGTGAAAGGTTTTGGCAAACTCTTTCAGCTCATTAGCCAGCTCTCCGTTCTTGGTAGCGCGTAAATAAGTGTCTGCCATGCCAAAAAATGTTTGATAGAAGAAATCATTCATCTCATCTACCATCATCTTTTTTGTCCACAAGTCTATGCGCAAAGCAGACTTCTCTTCACCATCCCAAAGGCCTAACAGTATGGCTTTTGCCTGCTGCAAACCATCCACGCCACCATCGGGTGCATTCCACTCTATTATCTCAGGCATTTTTTCATTGTCCAGCTCTATCTGGATATTTATGTTGGATTTTTTGCTCATGTTAATTATTCAGACTGTAAAAGTATTTAAAAAGCTTTAGTAAGCGCTTTTTGCCCATTTATTAAGTTGTTTTATACAGGCTGCTATATCCTTGGGCAAGGGGGCCTCCACATTGATAGTTGTTCCATCTTCGGTCTTAAATTCCAGCCGCTGTGCATGCAGGGCTAGTCTGCTAAGTAAGGGACGTTCCTGCTCATCTTTGTCAGACAACTTGTACTTGCGCTTGATGCCTGATAAAAGAAATGGCATGCCGTCGCCATATAGCTCGTCGCATACTATGGGATGGCCTATAGACTGCATATGCACACGTATCTGGTGCGTGCGACCTGTATGTATCTGAAACTGTACAAATGAATACAGCGGCCACTGTTCTATGACCTTATAATCTGTGATGGAAGCTTTGCCTTTCCTGGAGACTACCATTTTGCCCTTTATGGTGGGATGCTCCGTTATGGCTTTCTCTATACGTCCTTCTTCCGGTATTACCCTGCCGTTTACCAGCCCAACATAGTATTTGCTTACTTCGCGCTCCTGGAAGAGGGTAGAGAGGTACTTATGTGCTGCTTCATTTTTGGCAAAGCATATTACACCGCTGGTATCGCGGTCCAGGCGGTGGACAATCCATATCTTCTGGCCCAGCTTTGCTTCAAGGCTTCTGCCCAGCGAGGGTAGCGCAGAATTAAAGCGATCCGGTATTACCAGTACGCCTGCGGGTTTATTAATTATTATCAGATCATTATTCTCAAATAGTATATCTAAATCCATATTAATTCTTAAGCTTTATAATATTCCTTCAGGCATTTATCTTCCTGCTTTCTCATTTCTTCTTTGTCAGCCGTCTTTTTGTCCTT
>JAFDXS010000470.1 GCA_018267795.1 Bacteroidota bacterium
AAAGGAGATGCGGATGCAATTGCTATCACCAAAGGCAGAACCGCTTACGGTAGTGATGTTGCCTTTGTGCAATAAATACATAGAGAGTTCCTCATCGTTTGTCACCGTCGTTTCGCCATCACTTTTGCCAAAGAAAGAGCTGATATCAGGAAAAGCATAAAATGCGCCATCCGGCATATTTGCCTTAACGCCCGGTATAGCCTTTAGCGCAGCTATCACATAGTCGCGGCGCTGGTGAAAAGCTTCTGTCATTTTTCGGCTAGGTGTAAGATCGCCGGTGAGTGCAGCGATGCCTGCGCGCTCTGCTATGGAATTGGCACCAGAAGTAAATTGCCCCTGCAGCTTTTCGCATGCCTGTACAATTTCTTTATTGGCTGCTATATAACCAAGGCGCCAGCCAGTCATAGCAAAGCCTTTCGAAAAGCCATTTACAAGCACTACACGATCACGCAGCTCAGGAAACTGAGCAATGCTCTCATGATGTCCAACATAATTGATGTATTCATAAATCTCATCACTGATGATGAATATTTTAGGATAGCGCTTGAATACCTCTGCCAATGCAGCTAACTCTTCACGACTATACACACTACCTGTAGGATTGCAGGGAGATGAATAAATGAACAGCTTTGTTTTATCTGTAATTGCAGCTTCCAACTGCTGCGGAGTGATCTTGAAATTATTCTCAATAGTGCCGGGGATGTATTTTACCACACCTTCTGCAAGCTGTACCTGGGCGCGATATGTAACCCAGTATGGCGTAGGGATAAGCACCTCATCACCCGGGTTAACAATGCTTAGTACCGCATTGGCCAAAGATTGCTTGGCACCTGTAGAAACCATTACCTCCTCGGGGGCATAAGTAAGATTATTATCGCGCTGCAACTTGTGGCAGATAGCCTGGCGCAAGTCTGCAAAACCAGCTACCGGCGGATATTTGGTGTAGCCTTCATTCATTGCCTCAACGGCAGCATTGCATATATGTTCGGGTGTACGAAAATCAGGCTCACCCAGGCTTAAGTCAATAATATTGATTCCTTTTGCTTTCAGTTCCCGGCTAAGTTTAGCCATTTTTATCGTCTGCGGTTCAGAAACACGATTTAATCTTTGGGCTAAGTCCATGAAAAAATGCTATTAAAATAAGAAGCAAATGTAACTAAGATGTACTTAATACATTTGCCCCTGCTGTTAAAATCGATTAATTATATAGATTAAAGACTCTTGTATGCACCTGCAAATTGCAGGTATATAGCTAAGAGCACTACTAATGCAATAACAATACTAAGTATAGTTATAACACGCCTGTAAGAGTTATTGATGGTTTTAACTTTATGGAGTTCGCTCACATTGTTAATAATGTTTTCCATGCGGCTAAAGGCAGTTTCGCCTTTTACCACATAATCATAAGCGCCATATTTCATGCTATCAATAGCTACTTCCAGCTGATCCTGGCCGCTGAGCATGATAACCTGCGTTTCCGGATAGCTTTCTTTCAGCGTTTTCAGTATTTCTACGCCGTTTTTTGCTTTAGGGTTGTGAGCGCTAAGGTGATAATCCAGTACTACTATGTATGGATTCTGGCCCATATTTTTCAGTGCGTCTTCGCCATTGTCAAATGTTTTAATGTCATAAAGAAACCTTTCGGAGAGGTAGTCTTTAAGCATTTCATTTTGAATTGGTTCGTCGTCAACCAGGAAAATGGAGCGGTTAGTCTCTGTAGCCATAAAGCGGTTTAGTTTCAATTAACGTGAAAAATAGAAAAAAAATCTTACATACCAAATGATATTAATGATAAGAAAGAGAAAATAGACAAAGTATCTTGATGGCATTTTGCAAAAAAATGCGCCCCTGTGCAGGGGCGCATTCATACTCAGTTTTATATAAATAATTAGTGTTTTATAACTACCTGCTGTGATTGAATGGTATTACCAGAACGGATAATAATAAAATAATGTCCCGGTGAGAGAGAACGCGTATCCAGCTCGTAATGAGTACTGCTGCTGTTTAGTGCCATGCTGCCAAACTGCTTGCCGGAAAGGTCGTATATGCTGATATTGCCTGTTGCATATGCCTGCGGAATATTGATCTCCAACTTTTCATTGGCTGGGTTAGGATATATATCAGCTTTTAATGGAGTCTGTACGGCTACACCAGTTGCAGGGTCAACATCATAAATAAAGAAGTCATCTACAGCTGCTTCCACCGTACTTTGCCCATTGTCATACAGGCCGGATTCGGATGGGTCCTGTGCTGTAAATTTCAGCTGGATATTTGACCTGGAACCCAAGAATTCCTTTAAAGCAAAAATTCTTCTTCTCCAGTTATAGTCAGACTGATAAGTCTGGTCAACATATTTCCAGTAAGGCGTAGTGCTATCGCGCAACTGCACCTGCCACAGATCTTCCTTAGGATTATTGCCCATATCGTTGCCATACCAGCGATAGTATTCAATAACCGGATTAGCATAGCCGCTGAGATCGAATGCGGGGGTAATTACCGTTGTTTTGCCATAATCTACATCTGCAGTATTGATGCCTACATAAGGAGAGGTATTACCCGTTACCAGGCACTTGCCGCTGCCGGAAGTATGATCATGCCCCGTTTGACAAACAATATTGCCTGTATCTACGCGCACATGAGATTCTA
>JAFDXS010000471.1 GCA_018267795.1 Bacteroidota bacterium
TACTGCTACTTCCGGCAGTGTCATCATTACAAAAGCAACTAACACTTACATACAGGGAATATTTTCTTTTACCGCAGGCCCATATAAGATTACCAATGGCCTGTTCAATTCTACTTTATAAAAACACTAACAATGGCTTGGCAGGAAAAAGATAACGCACTACATCAGGTTTTCACTTTCAAAGATTTCTCAGAGGCTTTTGCATTCATGTCGCGCGTTGCGCTTCTTGCAGAGAAGCATGATCACCATCCTGATTGGAAGAACAGTTATAATAAAGTTGAGATCGCCCTCTCCAGCCACGATAAAGGGAACACCGTCACTGACCGCGACAGGAAGTTGGCAACGGCCATTGATAAGTTACTTGAACGGAATTAGTTTTTATGTAAGAAGATCTTCAGGTTATCTTTCAGGAAGTTGTAGTACTCCATCCAGTCTCCTGTATATTCTTTGTGTGCAAGCTCGTTCCCCTTATCATCCAGTATCACAAAATAGGGCTGTGTATCGGCTTTGTATAGTGTCGCTTCAATAGCTGCATTTTTATCGCCTTCTGTTTTTAATTGCTTTTTTAGGGCCTTACTGTATTGCTGTTCTTTTGTAGGTAGCATTGTTTCATCATCGCAGCTTAGGTCCGTCAGTATATAGTTGCGCATTTCTTCACGCACCATTTCATAGTTAAATACAATGCCTTCCATTCGCCTGCAGTTAGCGCAGTTTTTCCCGTTAAAGTATAGCAGCATAGGCCGTTTAGCTTTCCTGGCACATGCCAATGCATCTTCATAATTTGTAAATCCCGGCAGGTAAAAATTGTTAATGATGATCTTATTGGTATCGCAATAAGGGGCTAGTATCCTTCGTTCTTCTTCCAGTATGTTCAGTTGCATATTTATTGCTGCCTTGCTGCTGCTGTCGGCTATATGCTTTTTCATTGCTGCGAACCGGACATTAAAATTATTAAACAGCTCCTGGTAGCTCCACCCTTTATTTATACTGTCTTTTAATAATTGCTTTACTGCGCCAAGGTCTTTGGCCGAGTAGCCAACTTCGGTAAATATTTTTGTATCCTGGTCCCATGTCTGCAGGCTAGCGGTTTTATTTTTTAGTGCCAATAAGGTTATCGCCTGGTTTTTAGATTGCTGGTAAGCAGGCATTGCTTTCAGGCTATTCACATACTGTACAAAGTCATTATAGCTGGGTTGCTCTTTGCTGTTCTTTTCCTGCACTTCCTTCACTATAAATGTGCTGATGAGTGTATTATTATTCACCAGCATTACATCCACGCTGTCCAGTCCGCAGCCTGTTAGCTGTTTTATCTTCTCGGTCATTACATTTGGCTGCCCGGTATCCATTTTTTCTTTCAGCAGCGCCTTGCAATTTTTTTCTTGCGCATACGATAGAACAGATAAAAAACAGAGTGTAAAAATGAACAGTTGCTTCATGACATTATTTTGTACAAAATTCTTTAAAGCTATAAGTTCTAAAATTAAGATTCTTAATTGCATATATAGGTTTACCTTTTTCGCATCCGCAGATATTCGGTGCAGTATGCAAGCACAATAGGTAGCATTATATTCAGTTGAGCTTTAGGTGTTGCCGGCAAATTTATTTCATAGAAATAGCTCAATGTCCGCCACCTGAAGTTTACATATATATTACCTATTTCCAGCCCATCATTGTCAAGTATAGAATATTCGTAGCGCCAGATGCTTTTTAATCGCACTGTTAAGTTCATGCCGTTTTCAAAACAAATATTTGCACCCCTGCCCAGGTTATATTTCACTGATGCATAGGGCACTCCGTTCTGGTTTATCTCTACCTTATTTAACCAAAATCCTGCAGGTATTACATCATATATTCTGTTGTCGCTGGTACTTATTTGCGCCTTTCTCGAAAAGAGCGACAGATAAATGAGCGCTCCAATCTCTTCATCATGCTCGTCAAATACTGTTATGCTTCTATTGCCCTTTATTTTTGCTATATACTGCATGGTCAGATCACTTATTACTTAATAGTATTCCTTGCTTCATACTCTTTCCGCAATAGAGAATAGCTTGCAGAGTCGTCATAGGAGGTCCCTGTATTATAATGTTCCCGTAGTACACCTTCAAATGTAAATCCGTTCTTTTCCAGCAATCTTCTCGACGCAATATTTTCAGGACTGGTTATTGCCTCCATCCGGTTTATATTCATTACCTCAAATCCATATTTCATTACAGGCTGCATCGCCTCATGCATTATACCAAGTCTTTTATAGCTATCATCATACAGGGCATAGCCTATTTCCCCGCGTGCATGCTCCGGCCAGTTTCTAAAATAGCCGCAGGCACCTATTACCTTATTAGTCGTTTTGTCCAGCAGGTAAAACACCCGTAGCGGGTTAAGCCTTTTTATGTGCAGTTCATACTTATCTCTTTGCACCGGGTAATCATCTGCTGTCAGCCCCAGGTATTCCAATTGTTCAGACAGGGGGTAAGTGTCAAGCACCTCCCTCAATGTCTCCGGCGTATCAAGCCGCAATATCAGCCGCTCTGTTTCTAATCGTAATGTTTCCATAGTCTTACAAGACAATATTAAGACTTTTTACAGCACATTCATTTGCCCAACCAGGGCCGTCATGTCGAATGAAATGAGACATCTCCTGAACCTAT
>JAFDXS010000472.1 GCA_018267795.1 Bacteroidota bacterium
GCCATTTTAAGGTCCTTTGGTAAAAATTTACTTTTCATTTTCATGAATTTTAAATTGAAAGGGTTTTACAAATAAGCAGCAAACTTATGGAACAACCGTAAGGCTAAATAGAGTAGTAATACTCCATTTATGTTTAATAAAATAAATTGTAGTAGCTGTGCCTAAAGTCATTTACAAATTATTATCTTTTCATTTGCAGTCATTTTAATGCAACCGTGCACCCCCATGAGGCGACTTTTTAACATTAGCGGACTTTTAACAGCAATGATCCTGTTGCTTTCTGCGTGGTTTCAAGTCGGTAATGCACAGGTTTTGTCTGACAAGTTGATTAAATGTATATTACCTAAGGGGCCTTTTACAAGCAGGGATACTGCCGGAATTGTAAAGCTGATAAATAGTGGCAATGAATTAGTTTGGAGCCATACAGACAGCGCAATGAGAATGTTCCAGGCGGCGGAGCAGGACAGTCGTAACATTGGGTATATAAATGGTGTAATAGAAGCATTGCTCAGTACAGCGCATGTATACACAGCCCAAAGTAAATATGCTGAAAGTTTCACATGTTACAACCAGGCTCTGGTTTATTGCAACTATACAACTGATAAGAGTATGCGCTCCCGTTTATATACAGATATGGCTACTACTTATCTATTGCAAAGTGATTATCCCAATGCTGCTAAGTACTATTTTGCCGCCTTCAAAGTATTAAAGGAAAATGGCTTTGCTGAGCATCCGAGTATATTGTTTACTTATGCCAACCTTGCGTATCTCCAAAGCAGACTGGGACAGTATAATCTCGCGTTATATTATTTAGGAGAGGCAGAAGCTATAGCACGTAAGCATAAATATTATGGACGGCTTGCTTTTATACTTAATAATAAAGGAGAGGCATACCGAGCATTAAAGCAACCCGATAAAGCATTACAATGCTACAATGAGGGCCTTGAGCAATGCACAAAAAGCGCTATGTCTTCTTCTAACCAGATAGTAGAAGTAAAGCAATCTCTTTATATTAGTTTAGGTACTTTATTACTAGAGCAGGGCAATCTGCATACAGCAATAAACTACCTGGAGCAGGCAATACAGCTAAGTGCTAATACCAGCCCTTATTATTCAACTATATTTCCCAATTACCTGCTCGGGAAAGCCTATTTCGGATTAAAAGACTACAAAAATGCTGAGGCACATCTTGTACCTGCATTGCAAAGAGCAACTGAGTTAAAGTTTAAAGAGGATATGCCGGATGCGCTTAAAACGCTGGCTGCCGTATATGAAGCAACCGGACGTTATAAAGCTTCCCTGCAACAATATCGTGCCTATTCTGAGCTAAAAGATACACTACTAAGCGAGGCTAAGACACGGGAAGTAAGTCAGCTGGAAATGAAATACAGGACCGCGCAAAAGGATAAAGAAATTGCAGGAAAACAATTACTTATTCTTCGGCAGCACAACCAGCTAATGCATAAAAATACATTGCTGCTTATTTTAGCATTATGTATTCTTTTATTGCTGTCTGGCGTATTGTTGCTCATTATGCGTTTTCGCAGCAATAAACATTATCAGCATCTTCAGCAAGAAGAAATAAAGAGCATTGCCCGCGAAATGGAATTAGTAAAACAGGGAGAAGCGATAAATGTAATGCAGGCATTAATAAAAGGTGAGGAAAGAGAACGGGAACGAATGGCTAAGGAGTTGCATGATGGTGTAGGGGGCATGCTTGCTGCCATACAAATGCAATTCAGCACGTTGGATACTAATCGTGATGAAGATATTAAGGATAAGCAGATAAATAAAATTGTAAAAATGCTGAATGACACAGCAACGGAAATTCGTAAAACTGCGCATAATCTGATGCCTGATATAGTCCTGAAGCATAGCCTGGAAGAAGCATTGCGCTTATTCATCGCAGATATAAATGCTATAGGCAAAATAAAGATAGATCTGCAGATATACGGTGAAATTATTGCAATGGATAAATCTGCGGAGCTAAATATTTATCGTATTATTCAAGAGCTGGTTCATAATATTATTAGTCACTCAGGGGCTGAGTCAGCAGTTGTTCAATTGACAATGCAGGGAAATACATTGCGCATTATTACAGAGGATAATGGTGCTGGCTTTATTCCTGAGCAAAAGAAGCAAGGCCTTGGCCTGCAAAATATTAGTTCGAGGGTAGAAGCGCTTGGCGGGTATTTCTCTATTGATTCTGCTCCCGGCAAAGGTACCACGAGCTATATTGAGTTCGCTCTTTCCACTTTAATACCACATACTGTATGAAAAAAATAAAGATTGCAATTGCAGACGATCACCCTATGGTAATTAATGGATTGAAAGATATGCTGGCTACCCAGGCCAATATTCTTATAGAAGCTACATACCTAAACGGTGCCGATCTTTTAAAAGGATTAGCACTTAGCGAGCCAGATGTTTTGCTTTTAGATATTCGGATGCCAGGTGAATCTGGCATAGAGCTGGTGCCTTATATTTTAAAGCAATACCCTCGTGTACGCATCCTTATCCTTACCAATTTTGACAACACGCTTTATGTGCACACATTACTTAATGCTGGCGTACAAGGATATCTGTTGAAAAATACTGACCAGAATACATTGGTAGAAGCAATACAACATATACATA
>JAFDXS010000473.1 GCA_018267795.1 Bacteroidota bacterium
TATGGCTGGTTCTATTTATGGTGATAGGTGTATTTGTCTGGGGCATCGTACAGCAAACGATATTTAAAATACCATTTGGCAGCAAGCCTGTTTCTTCATTAGTATTGCTAAGCATGTTAATAATACCTGTGGGTATAGCGGGGCTTATATTTTCTATGGAGTTTAAAACAAGGATAAACAATGAGGGTATCTATTGTTCGTTCAGGCCTTTTGAGCTGAAAGGTAAGATGATTGAATGGGAGGATATAGATAAAGTGTACCTGAGAGAGTATAGCGCTATGCGGGAATTTGCAGGGTGGGGCCTGAAATATGGCGGCAGAATGTATGGCTGGGCATATACTGTAGGTGGGTGCCATGGATTGCAACTGCAACTGAAAGACGGCAAAAAGGTATTATTAGGCACACATAAACCCGAACAGTTGCAAGAAATACTCACACAACTAAGGGCCAAAGGTGTAATAACCGAAAAGCAAACCATTCCTGCATAGGGTCTTATCTGTTGCTATCGTCAGGATGCGGGCGGTTGCCGTGCATCATTTGGTGCATATCGTCTTTTGTTTCCGTAGGTATTGTCCCTTTGAAATTTCGCAGTGTATAGGTAAGCGTAAACATGAAGTACTGTTGCAATACCTGTGTGGTGCTGTTTTCCAGGTAGGTTTCGGTAACTGTGCGGCTTACGCTCTTGTTCTGGTTGAGGATGTCGAATACGCTGATGCGGGCTTCGAGTGCTTTGTTCTTCAGGAATTTGTAGGCGAAATATGCATTCCATAAGAAGTAGTTCTCGGGTGGAGTGTTAGCCAAGCCAGTATAGTATGTATTCGTGATATTAGTATTCAGCACAAAATTCTTTAAGAAGATATAGTTGATCTTAAAAGATGCGAGGTGGCTGAAATAGTCCTGATCGGCCTGTGTTTGTATTGTGTTTCTTACTACATTGTAATTGGCAGAATAGGATAGAGTGAAATCGAGATTCTCGCTTACGTTGCTACTAATAACCAGACCCGCACTAGGAACATAATTATTTGAATAGTTAAGCACGCCATTTACCAATGCAGGTTGCCTGTTGAATGTGAATCCTCCATTAAAGTTAAGATTGCTTTTAATGATGTCTAATGGCAGACCATAAGTAGCAAACGCCTTGGTATTCCAATAACCATTGAGGTTAACCGGATAAGAAATTTGACTTCCGCGCGGAACATTATACGGAGTTCCGGTTACATTTATAACAGTATCACCATTAGGAATGTATGTGGCGTTACTAATATAATTCTGAATGGCATTAGCATAAAGGAATATGAAAAAACTGTGTGCCTTCTGGGCTTTTGTTAGGCCATAGCGTATGATAAGGGTTTGTTCGTAGTCTTGCTTTAGTAAAGGATTACCAGTTTTGAGCAGCAAGGGATTGCTTATATCCAAAACATTTTGCAGCTGTGTGATACCAGGTGCTGTAGTATTGGTGCGATACATGATGCGCAGGTTTTTGCCACTATTGAATCTGTAATTGAACATGGCTATTGGCAAAACACTGGTAAAAGTTTTCTGCAGGGTGAAGTCGTAAGGGTAGGATTGGTCGCCTTCAAGTGTGGCGTACTGAACATTGGCACCCAGCATCAAGTTGTACTTTTTATCAGCCAGGCGATAATTAAGGCCACCACGCTGTGTAACGTAAGTATTCATATATTTGTTGGACAATAATGTGTCCAGCTGTATTATGTCGCCTGTTAAGGGGTCAACATCGCTTGATTCTTTATCGGCAAGGCTTTTAGTATAAGATGGGTTGTAGCTGGCCATTAACTGCCCCTTTTTACCTATAGGCTCAGTATAATTTACGCTGGGCGATATTGTGAAGCCGTTGTTGTACAATGTATAATGTTGGTTAAAAGAGGTGTCCTGAACGTCCAGGTGACTAAGTGATTGATAGGTTCCATCGCCTGATTTTTCATTCTGGGAAGTATTGATATTTAAAGAAATGGTTCGACCGCGTTTATGAAACTTGTGCTGGAATAAAATGTTGTTGGAGAAGCTATACCCGGTATTGTTTGTAGTTGTATTGCTTTGTGTATAGCCCGTTTGTATGCCATTGATGGTGTTTACGCCCATCAGGCCTGTTGTTGCATCATTTTGCTGCAAACTTACTTTAGGCGTAATAATAAGTGCGTTATAAGAGTCTATAGTATATTCGAACCGAACGCTAAAGCGATGATTAAGGTTTTTCGTTTCTGAATGATTATTCTCGTTGTACACAAGGTGTGGTTGTGTAGCATCTGTAGTAAAATAGTCTCTGGTTAACTGCGTATTATTGATATTGTCCGTAGAGTTAAAAAAGTAACTGCCGGTTATTTTTATCTTCTTGCCCCAACTATCAGTATAATTCAAGCCCACGGAATGGGTAGTAGTAATGCCGCCTTGCTGACCTACTAAAAAATTATTGGCCGCACCGCCGCCGCCCGGTCCACCGCCGCCAAAACCTCTGCCACCCCCGCCACCTCCACGGTAACCGCCACCTCCGCCACCACTAACTCCCAATATATCCTGGGAACTGAAATTTTGCTGATTTACATTGTTTGACAGCTCAATTATAGAGATACGCCTGTCGCCATCGAAAATATTCAGATTTCCACCTGCCAGGTAGCG
>JAFDXS010000474.1 GCA_018267795.1 Bacteroidota bacterium
AGCTGTCATACTCTGCTTTAGCTACATCCATGTCAGGCATTACACCTATTTCCACCAGTTTGTGATCCATTATAAAGTAAAGTCCTACAAGATCAGCACGGGCTTCTTCAAGACATGAAGCATAGTTTTTCAGTGTCTTATCTGTAGTTTCCACACCTGGATTGATCTGTCCTGATGCATGACCTATGCATTCGTGCATATCCGTATGCAAGTCAGATGCCAGCGGCCCATATTTTTTCATGCGCTGCAATACGGTATCGTTTTCTGCAAATTCATCCAGCATACCACTCTTTGCGCTGCTTTCATTGTAGGCATGGATGATGTTGCTAAGCGAAACTGATTTTGAGCCATGCTCAGCACGTACCCAGTCGGCATTGGGCAGGTTTATACCTATTGGTGTGCTTGGCGCAGCGTCACCGCTTTCCACTATTACCGTTATTGCTTTCGCACTAATACCTTTTACATTTTTCTTTTTGTGCGCCGGCATAATAGGTGAATTATCTTCAAACCACGGCGCCTGATCTGCTATTGCTTTTATGCGTTTTGTTTCTTCCAGGTCTTTAAGCGATACTGTGCTTTCAAAGCTGCCCTTCTTGCCAATAGCATCGAGATATACTTCTATAAAACCATTTACTACATCTATACGTGAAGCTGTATCCTGCACCCAGGCTATGCTATAGTCATCCCAAGTTTTGAGATCGCCGGTTTTGTAAAATTGTATGAGTAATTGCAACGCCTTCTTCTGATTATCATTTTCTGCTACTGTTACTGCTTTCTCCAGCCACTCTACTATATGGTCAATAGCTGCGCCATACATGCCACCGCTTTTCCATACTTTCTCTTCTATGTTTCCGTTCACCTTCATCAGCTTGCTGTTCAAGCCCCAAGATGGTGCATTACCTTTTGTATCAAATTTTGCATAGAATGCCTCCACTTCTTTTTGTGTTACTCCTTCATAGAAGTTGTTGGATGAGTGTGCTACATTATCTATATCCGGGCGCTGATCAACTACTTTAGGCTCAAAGTTCATGTCATATACCATAGGCTTGATGCGGGTGAGGAATGCATCTACCGTTTCACCACTCTGCAATGGCAGTTGAGATTGATCGCTGTTCTTAACTATGTCACTAAAATATTCATAGGGGCATTCAGGAATAAATTTCTCATTGCTGTAGTGATGGTGATTGCCATTGCTAAACCAGAAGCGGCCGCAATACACTTCAAACTTCTTCCAATTGTCTGCATTCTTATCGCCTTTATAGCTGCCATATACTGCCTCAATTGTCTTGCGGAGCAGCAGGCCATATTTACTCTTCTGATCGTAAATAATATCGCGACCACATAGAGCAGCCTGGTAGAGATAGTATGATAACTTCTTCTGCTGCAGGCTCAGCTCATTGAAACCCGGTACCTGGTAGCGAAGCAATTGCAGATCGGCAAAAGATTCAGCTTCAACCTTAAATGTATCAACCGTTGTTTTTGTAACAGCAGTGGTATCTGTTTGTGTTTGCTTTGTACTGCTGTTATTGCAACTGCTGTGTATTAATTGTGTACTCATCAATACGAGGGGCAATGCCCATTTTTTTAGGTGAATATTATGGTTCATACTTAGTACAGGGATTTGATAAAACATACTAAAAGTAAGGCAATGCAGGCATTTGATAAAATATTTAGTGCTACTGGCCGCGGCATAACTGTATTCTTTATTTTTGCGCTGCTTATGAGAAAACACCTGCTATTTGTAAGTGCCTGTGCCTTAGCCATTAGCTCTTGCGGCAATAATAATACTACGTCAAAAAATACTGCTGCCAGCACATTAGTGCCGGGCAGCATTATAGCAGCCGATAGTGAGGCAATAAAGGAGGATAACCTGAATGACTTTAGCTTCAGCGTAAAAATAATAGCTGACAGTAACAGCAATACAAAGGGTAGCTACACTGTACAGGCAGCCTATGGTGTAGATAATGCGGAAGGACAATTAGCTATGCCTAAGAATGCAGAATACCTAAAACCACTACTGCGTAAAGGAGATGAGCCTTATACCTATATAGTAGGATTCAAGTTTGGCAATGACACAACATTTCACGACTACTTTGAAATAAGTGCAGCCAGGGTAGCAGCGCAAAGAAGGGCAATAAAAATGGAATATATAAAGGCTTATACTTTTGAATGAGATAAGAAATCTTTCCATTTATCGCCTTCAGCAACTGACTTAATCAGCTCATTGCGTTCCAGTAAAAACCCTTTCATATAGCGTTTTAATATTAGCTTGTCAAACAAGCGCCCCATTATCCCAAGAGGCACTTCGTAATTAAACCTATCTATCATCAGCGTACCATTACTTTTTGCCTCAAACTGATGATGGTGAAAAATACTTTTAAAAGTCCCCTGCATCATTTCGTCCACAAAATAATCCGGGCTTTTCATTTGTGTAATCTTTGTAGTAAGCGTTTGACTTATTCCAAAATGCTTTGCCTTCCATGTTACCGTTTCATTTAAGCAAATCAATCCGCTTGTCCTTCCAGCTATAGCTTTTTCATTGGTCCTTTGGGTAGATAGCATGTGAAGATCGATACTCCGCGATAAATCAAAACATCTTTCTATCGGCGCCTTTATGTATGTATGAAGCTGTA
>JAFDXS010000475.1 GCA_018267795.1 Bacteroidota bacterium
CAGTAGCGCCACCATGCGTGAATATGTAATTGCTCGCAGCAACTGCACTGGCGCTATAGCTCACTGGGTCTTTTTGCCATTGCTGTATTTGCTGTACAAACGCATCAGGATTACTGATGGTAATTGCGCCCCCTGCATCTATTAGCTCCTGGCCTTCATTAAACTGGTGAAATATAGGCCCGTAAGCACATGGAATGGCATAAGCTGCTGCTTCGAGGATATTATGCACACCTGCTTTGCCAAAGCCTCCGCCTATCCATGCAACAGTAGCATATTGATATAGCTGCAGTAATAATCCTATTTTATCTACTATTAGCACACGCTTATCCTGCTCATTATTATATCGGGACCAGCGTACGCATGTGCCCGGGAATAGTTTCTCTATCTCATCTATATGCGAGTCATGTACTTCGTGAGGAACTAGTATGAGTTTCCAATTAGCAGGTAATTTCTGCAGGGCTTTCTGCAAGAATTCTTCGTCTTCTTTCCAGGTGCTGCCTGCTACTATCACTTTTTGCGAATGGGTAAAGGATGTGGCCGCAGGCAATTCTTTCCGTTGTTTTATGGCTTCTATTACCCTATCGAAACGGGTATCGCCACTGATACTGACATTCTTTACATCAATAGTTTCTAACAGGTCGACGGATCTTTTATTTTGGACGAAGATGTGGCTAAACGATTGTAACATTCGTCTCTGCAAGCCACCATACCATTTGAAAAAAGCCTGCTCTGGCCGAAAATTAGCAGAGATCAAAAGCGCAGGAATATTGCGTTTAGCTATGTTATGCAGGAAGAAGTACCACAACTCATACTTGACGAAAATGCAAAGCTGAGGCTTTACTATATCCAGAAATTCCTTTGCATTTGTGTTGCTGTCAAACGGCAGATAGGATATGTAATCAGCACCTTCAAAATCCTTTCTTACTTCATAGCCTGAGGGAGAGAAAAAAGTAAGCACCAGTGCATAAGAAGGATATTTTTTTCGCAAATCTTCAAGCACAGGCCTACCTTGCTCAAATTCACCAAGAGAGGCACAATGCATCCATATACGTGGGCGTTGCTCATCAGCCAATGCCTGACGCATACGTGCGAACAAATGCTTTCTGCCAGCGATAAATAGTTTTGCCTTGGGATGAAACAATGCTGCGATATGCAGGATAGCTGCATAACCCCTGATAGCCAGCCAATAGATCGCGGCAGATATCATTATTCGAAAATAATCTCTTCTGATTTACGTTTGAAAATAGGAATATACCAACCACCGCGAACGCCAAAGATGATATCTAAGCGATTTTGATTATCCGGGCGCATTACGTCGTACAGATAATCGCGGCGGCCCTGGGTGAACCCTGCTGTAACATCAAGACCTATGTGAAAATTGATAGCGCCTCTTTTAGCAAAGTAGTTGTAGCATACATACTCTTCTACATACATGCCATTCGTAAGGCGGTCATATCCTTTTACATAGTCTCCATTTAGCTGAGCAACAGAATTGTCTTTATTCCATATTTTTATCTTATGCTGCATAAAGCCTACAGATGTAAGGAATAGAATACCGTTGTCTTTTATCTTATCAGAAAGGTTCCAGATCTTGCCAACCTGCAAGCCTACCATATAGCCACGCTCCAGTAAGGGTACCCCGACGCGTTCTCCACTTGTATTTATAAAGCCGCCTGTCTGGTCTTTTACATTTATCAACAGGGAATCTTGTTTTACCTGGTTTCCCAGCATGAAGTCGCCTTTTGCACCAAAGACCCAATTAGAAGTGGTTTTATAAAAGAAGGACGGGCCTACCCTGTATCCCAGGCCAAAGCGCTTGGCCATATCTGCAGCAGGTATATCAAAATCACCATTCACTGCTATTATCCAACCCTTACGTGGCGCAACAGTAGAAGCAGTATTCTTACCGAAAAGGTCTTCCTGGGCGAAGGAGCTGAAAGACAAGCTAAACAGCAGTGCAAAAAGAACAAATTTCTTCATGTGTATTATTGCTATATACAGGCCGTGAAGTTATAGCAAATATCTTAGTATCAACGGTGAGTGAGCAAATTTTACAGATGGGAGACTTAAAGTTTTGACGAATGGCGGCTAAGGTGTAGGTTTGCACCCGTTAACTTTCCCATCATGCAGCAGTTACAAATGGTTGACCTGAAGCGTCAATACCAAAAGATAAAGCCTGAAATAGATGCAGCAATACACAACGTACTAGACAGTACTGCCTTTATTAATGGCCCGGATGTAGAACATTTTGCCACTGAACTGGCAGCCTACCTGGGCGTAAAGCATGTAATACCATGTGCTAACGGTACAGATGCATTGCAGATAGCCCTTATGGCACTGGGCCTGCAGCCAGGCGATGAAGTGATAACAACCTCTTATACATACATTGCTACTGTAGAAGTAGTGGCATTACTACGCCTGAAACCTGTGTTTGTGGATGTAGATGCTGATACCTTTACTATGAATATAGATAGCCTGAAGAAAGCTATCACTGCTAAGACAAAGGCTATAATACCGGTACACCTCTATGGCCAGGCCGCTAATATGGAACCATTGCTGGCCATAGCAAAGGAGCACAGTATCCCTGTGATAGAAGACAATGCGCAGGCTATTGGCGGCACCTA
>JAFDXS010000476.1 GCA_018267795.1 Bacteroidota bacterium
GTAATATAAGTATGCGATATTTCAGATACATGCACCAGGCCATCCTGCTTCACGCCAATATCCACAAAAGCGCCAAAGCGGGTAATATTGGTAACGATACCCGGTATCACCATCCCTGGCTTCACATCCTCAATGCCAAAGATCTCAGCGAACTCGAATTGCTGAGCCTCACTGCGTGGATCAAGCCCTGGCTTCTTAAGCTCGTTAATGATATCCCGCAACGTATGCTCACCCATAGATTCACTGATGTACTTACGGAAATCTATCTGCGATAGTAGTGCCTCATTGCCTATCAGCTTCTGCACATCCACACCCAGGTCAGCGGCCATCTTTGCAACTACCTCGTATGTTTCAGGATGCACAGCACTTGCATCCAATGCATTGTCGCCATCAGGTATACGCAGGAAGCCCGCACACTGCTCATAAGCCTTGTTGCCCAGGCGTGGTACTTTCATCAATTGCTTGCGGTTAGAGAACTTGCCAAGCTCCTTACGATAGTTAACTATGTTCTCTGCAATAGATGGCCCGATACCGGACACATAGCTAAGTAAGTGCTTGCTGGCAGTATTTAGGTTCACACCTACCAGGTTCACACAGCTTACCACTGTCTGGTCCAGCTTTTCCTTCAGGCGCACCTGGTTCACATCATGTTGGTACTGACCTACACCTATGCTCTTGGGATCTATCTTCACCAGCTCTGCAAGCGGGTCCATCAGCCTGCGGCCAATGCTCACGGCGCCACGCACCGTAAGATCATAATCCGGGAATTCTTCACGACCTATTTCCGATGCAGAGTATATGGAGGCCCCATCCTCATTCACAAGGAATATAGGTTTCCCAAGATTCAGCTTCTTTATGAATTGCTCTGTCTCACGTCCCGCAGTACCATCGCCAATCGCTATGATTTGCACATCGTATTGCGCCACCAGCGCACGTATGCGGTGTTCGGCATCTTGTAGTCTGCCTGGCTCGTGTATATAGATAAGATCTGTCTTCTGTAGTTCGCCGCTTTCATTCAGGCACACCACCTTGCAGCCGCTGCGGTATCCCGGATCTATAGCCAGCATGCGCTTGCCGCCTAATGGAGAGCTAAGCAACAACTGGCGCAGGTTCTCTGCAAACACAGTTATTGCTTCCTCATCTGCTTTCTGCTTCAGCGCCATACGGAACTCGCTTTCCAGGCTCGGCTGTAGCAGGCGCCTGTACGCATCTTTAATGGCACGTTGCATTTGTGCGGTGGTATCGTTCTGTTTCTTAATGAATAGCTGCTCCAGCATTTGCAACGTAGTTTCCTCATCCGGTGCAATGTTCATGCGTAGCACACCTTCCATAAAGCCACGCAGCACAGCCAGTATCCTATGCGACGGGACTTTAGATATGGGCTCAGAAAAATCGAAGTAGTCTTTGTATTTGACACCTTCGGCTTCCTTATCTGCAAGCACCTTGCTTTGCAGGGAGGCGTTATCTTCAAATGTCTTACGCAGCTTGGCACGCACCTGCGCATCTTCATTGATCATCTCGGCAATGATATCTCTTGCACCCTGTAGCGCTTCATCTGTTGACTTTACATTATCATTAATGTAGTTAGTAGCCTCACCTTGCAGATCGAACTGTTCTTGTTCAAATATCTTTAAGGCCAGCGGTTCTAATCCATTTTCACGCGCTGTTTGTGCTTTGGTTTTGCGCTTTGGTTTATATGGCAGGTATATATCTTCCAGCTCTGCAATGCTTGTTGCTTTATTCAGCTTTTCCTGCAGCGCCTCGGTCATCTTCCCCTGGTCGGTAATGGTCTTCTCAATGAAAGCCTTACGTTCAGAGAATTCCTTCTGAAACTTGGCTTCATCCTCTATCTTTTGGATCTCTACTTCGTCTAGCGCCCCGGTCTTATCTTTACGATAACGCGCGATAAATGGTATTGTAGCACCCTCATTCAGCAATTGCAATACGGCAGCTACCTGCGTTTCTTTAATGTTCAGTTTGGCGGCTACGCCCTCAGAAAATTCCAGCATGAATAATAGTTAAGGACTGCGAATGTAAGGGCTATCAATAAAATGCAGAAGTAATGAATAGTAGATTTTTTTTAATAATATCCTACTCTTTGCATATGTATTGATCCACAAGGGTTCTGAGTGGAAACCGCAGCTAAATTGCCTTGCTGAAAATAGGCTTAGCTTGGGTATTTCTTAGCAAATGCAGGTCAAAAGCTTTGCAGATATTTCTGATAAAGTTTTGCCCCAATTCTGTTATGCTCAAACCTTTATCATTATATAGTATGAGTCCGTCGGCAGCTAGTTTCTCCAGTTCCGGGAAAGTATATGTTTCCAGTAAGGATAAATGATTCTCCAGAAAAGTTGTTTTACCCTGGCAGCTAATATTAAGTATATATCTTCTGAATGCCAGGTCTTCATCATTCAGGAAATATCCTTTTTGTACAGGCAATTCATCTTTTTCTATTGCAGCGTAATAGTCGTGCAGGGTTTTAATATTCTGGGCAAATGCATCTCCTGTATCGCTGATGGCAGATACGCCCAGCCCCAGCAGCATAGAGGTATTCTGTGTTGTATAGCCCATAAAGTTGCGGTGCAGGGTATTGTTCTTCCAGGCCTTGTAAAGATCATCAT
>JAFDXS010000477.1 GCA_018267795.1 Bacteroidota bacterium
CTGCAAATAAAGGGACTGGGGCCAAAAAAGATAGCAGTGATATGGAAAGAGATGAGTATAGAAACGCTGGGCGAACTGGAGTATGCCTGCAATGAAAACAGGTTGGCTGCAGTAAAAGGTTTTGGCGCCAAAACACAGGAGAACGTATTGCAGAGCATAAAATATTACCAGCAAAACCAGGGCTTCCACCTGTGGGCAGAGGTAGCAGCAGTAGCTAATGCTATAATGCCGCAACTGCAGAAAGCATATCCCGGCAATTTATTTTCATTGACGGGCGGTATACGCAGACAAGTTGAAACAGTGGAATGGATAGATATAATAAGTGACCTGGAGAAAGAAAAAGTAAAAGCACAATTTGAAACCATAGTTGATACTACAATCGAAGAAGAGCCAAGTGAGCGACTGGTAGTGAAAATGCCTAATCAGCCGGCCCTTAAGTTTCATCTTACTGATACAAAGTATTATTATACTAACCTATTTACTAGCACCGGTAGTGAAGAATTCATGAGCGCTTTTTTTGATAAATACCAATTACCTGATGCAGCGAAAAGTGAAGAAGAAATATTCAGTACTAACGGGCTGCAATACATACCTGCTGCCATGCGTGAAACGGCAGATATACTGCAAAAAGCAGCAACTAACAGTCTGGATGAAGTGATAAAAGCAGAGGACATAAAAGGCATTATACACTCCCACTCTACATGGAGCGATGGATTGAACACCCTGGAGCAGATGGCTAAAGCCGCGATAGACAAGGGGTTTGAATATCTTGTTATCAGCGATCACTCACAGGTAGCATTTTATGCTAATGGTCTTTCTGCTGAACGAGTGGCAGCGCAGCACCAGGAAATAGATGCACTGAATGATAAACTAAAGCCTTTTAAGATATTTAAAAGCATAGAGGCTGATATACTGGGAGATGGCAACCTGGATTATAATCCGCGAGTGCTTGAAACATTTGACCTTGTGATTGCGTCTGTGCATAGCAATTTAAAAATGTCATTGGACAAGGCGATGGACCGAGTACTAACGGCAGTGAGCAATCCATACACTACCATACTGGGGCATCCTACAGGGCGACTCCTTTTATCGAGAGCAGGCTATCCGCTAGACCATAAAAAAGTGATAGATGCCTGTGCTGAAAACAATGTAGTAATAGAAATAAATGCACATCCAAGAAGGCTGGATATAGACTGGCGCTGGATAGAGTATGCAATGGAGCGCGGGGTGCTGCTATCGATAAACCCTGACGCGCACTCTGTAAACGGATTTAACGATGTGTACTATGGTGCGATGATAGCGCAAAAAGGTGGACTGACTGCAAAAAACAACCTAAGCAGCTTTACACTTGCTGAATTTGAAGGCTTCCTGGAGAAATATAAAGAGAAAAAAAGGAACAAAGTATTTGCATAAAAAATCCCCGGTTTGTAGCCGGGGATTTTTATTTTATAAAGTTTTTGACCTATAGTCTTTCTATCACCAATGCACTTGCGCCGCCACCGCCATTGCAAATACCTGCAGCACCATATTTAGCCCCCTTCTGGTTTAGCACATTCAGCAGTGTTACTACTATACGAGCACCACTGGCACCTAATGGATGGCCTAATGCTACAGCGCCACCATTTACATTTACCTGTTCAGGTTTCAGGTTCATCTTTTGCATGTTTGCAATACCTACTACGCTGAATGCTTCATTCAATTCGAAGTATTCAACGTCTTCCATTTTAAGGCCTGCCTTAGCTACTGCTTTAGGTACAGCTATTGACGGCGAGGTAGTGAACCATTCAGGCGCCTGTTCGGCATCTGCATAACCTTTTATCACTGCGAGCGGCTTAATACCTAATGCCTGCGCTTTTTCCTTGCTCATCAATACTACTGCTGCAGCACCATCATTCATAGTGCTAGCGTTAGCGGCTGTAACAGAACCATCTTTTACAAATGCTGATTTCAGGTCAGGTATTTTTTCAAACTTCACATTCCATGGTTCTTCATCTTTACTGAATTTTATTGGGTCACCTTTCTTCTGTGGTATTTCTACAGGCACTATTTCATTATCGAACAAACCTGCAGTTTGTGCAGCCTGGCTGCGCTTGTAGCTCTGGATAGCAAATTCATCCTGCTCGCCGCGGCTTATGTTGCATTCCGCAGCACAAAGCTCAGCAGCATTACCCATAGGATAATTATGATAAACATCTGTAAGACCGTCCTTAGCAAGACCATCTATCATCTTTACATCACCATATTTATTACCCCAGCGAAGATTTGGGCTATAAAAAGGAACATTGCTCATGCTTTCCATACCACCTGCTACCACTACATCATTATCACCCAGCATTATAGACTGTGCGCCTTGTATGATAGCTTTCATACCGCTGGCGCAAACTTTATTTACAGTAGTACAAGGAACATTATCAGGTACGCCTGCAAAACGGGCTGCCTGGCGGGCAGGAGCCTGGCCAAGGTTAGCCTGCATAACGGAGCCCATTAAAACTTCATTTACCTCGCTTGCAGCAACACCGGCTTTTTCCAGTGCACCTTTTATAGCAATAGAGCCAAGCTTAGTGGCAGAAAAATCTTTTAATGAACCACCCCAGCTACCTATTGGCGTGCGTACCGCTG
>JAFDXS010000478.1 GCA_018267795.1 Bacteroidota bacterium
GTCTTATTGATCCATTTAGTGGCGAGGGCATTGGCAATGCATTATATAGCGGTATGCTTGCAGCTGATGCTATTAAAGAAGCAGTAGCGAAGAAACAATTTAGTGCAGCATTTTTCAAGGAAGCGTATGACGATGTTGTTTACAAGCGCCTGGGTGATGAGTTTAAGATCAGTGCTACCCTGCAGCGACTATGCAAGTATCCATGGCTGTTTAATTTTGTAGTAAACAAAGCCTATAAAAGCCCTTCGCTCAAAGACACGATTAGCTGCATGTTCACAGATATGGATCTGCGTGATCAATTAAGAAAACCATCCTTTTATTTTAAGATATTGTTTAATCGTTAGCGATATACTAATTTTTGCACATAGCTTTTATCGCCTATCTCTACGCGTATTAGATAAATGCCGCTTTGGTACTTACCTGTTTGCAGTGTGGTAATATTATTCCATTCAATAGCGGTTACATTGTGCTTATATACAACCCTGCCTGTAACGTCCATTAATTCAATTTTCATTTCGGTACCGCTATTAGCAGTCCATTTTATATTTATTCTCCCATCTGAGTTAGGGTTAGGGTATATACTTTCCAGCATATTTACGTCTGTCCAGTCTACCCGTCTTACAGGCGAATAGTATACTTTATCACTTAGCATTGTCCACTTCAGCCTATACCATATAGTACCATTTTGCGGCACAGTTGGTTTGTCTACGTAATTGTAAGTGCCAATGTTTACATGCAGTGCAGTAGCCGTGTTGATAGTAGAAAAATTTGAATTGTCTGAAGATCGTTCAATCTCATAGGTTTTTATTGCCGTATCTATATAAGAAGTCCAATCAATTTTCACATCAGTATAATTAACCCTGCGAGCATTAAAAAGTAAATAGTCGATCCCAATCGGGAATGAACTTGTTGGACCGCCATCATTAAACCATAGTTCAGAAAATGATTTAAGTTTTAGTTCGGCATAGTATCCATTATCATAGGGTACCCAGTTTATCTTTTGATAAGGATAGAAGTTGTATTGCCCATTTACATTATCTGCCAGAGTTCCATTTTCTATATCACTAATGGGATCATCATACTTAGTCACCCCCATTGTATAGGCATCCTCTGCTTTTGTACACGATGGACAGCTCGTGTCTTTTAGCATAGCCGTTACATCTTTATCCAGCACAAATAATCGTACACCTGTACTATCAATTACGGTATTTGTTTTTAACGTAAAGCTTGCAGGAAATAAATATTGAGTATTACCGCCATTTGTTATTTTATCGTCATGCCTGTAATAAGCCACATTTGTATTGTTTATGTTTTGTCCGTTCGGGTTTACTTCAGCCATCACCAGGTTTGTCTTTGTAAAATCAATCCATTGGCTACCACTTATACTTTGTGTTACATTATTATCAGTATCATCATATACCGGGTATTTCAAATCAAATATGTGTATATCATCTATTGCAAGGCCTTCAAATGTTGCTCCGGGATCTGACTTCAATACTACACGCAGCCTTATCGGTTGGGTACTCACTGGAAGTAATATAGAAGCCACATGCCAGTGTGCATCATTTTGCGTATGCCATATATTGAAGCCGGTATCATACCAGTTTGTTCCCTGGCCGGCATTGCCAAGTTTAGTCCACCCTACTCCATCAGTCGAATATTCTATATACGCGGCATCACACAGCGTACTGCCGCAATTTTCAATTTCCATTGCCATACTAAAACTAAGCATAGGTCTTGCTAAGCTGGAAATGTCAAAGCATGGTGAATAGAGGTAGGAGGTTTCTAAATTGTTATAATTCCCTGCGAGATTAGTTTTCCACGCCTTTAATCCACTTGCAGCTTTATGTATTTTCCTGGATGCGGGTGTGCCGTATTGCCATGAATTATTTATACCGTCTGAGTACCATGAGCCATCATTACTCTCAAAGTTTTGCAGATAGGGATAACTTACTATCAACGGCTGATTATGGAATGTGTAGTTTAATAAACTGTCATTATTTCTATAAGTATCCCCTGCATTCACCAGCCATACATTTATAGTGTGCACACCGCTGCCTGTAATAGTCATCTTATTTTTAAACGTAAATAGTACAGTATCCTTCCCTGCTATAGTTGCCAGTGTATCTTTTGTTATTATACCACCATCCAGCTGATAAAATAATTGAACATTATTTTGCGTTTGCCTTACACCATTATATACTTGTATTGTTAAGGGTACATTACTGCTAAGGCCACATTCTACCCCTTGTGGTGTTATTATTGCCGATATGCCAACATCATTCTGTACAGTGTACATTTTGTAGCTGTCTATCGTTATGCCGTTACCGTAATCTCGTGCTGCAATCAGCGATGTATCACTTTGTCCAAAGCGAACCTGGAAGCTTGTAGAAAAATTTTGACCACTATTAAATAATGCGTCAGTTACAGACAGTGTGCCGGTGTGTTGTGTATGCCCTATTGAATTTGTATGATATTGAAATATTGGTTGCCAGGCTTGCGTATCGTTACCGCGTACCCAAACCTTATTTCCATCACTGTACTTAGGCACACCATGTAATAGATAGTCAAATTCAAGCCTTATTTCGTTCTTAGCGGTATTATATCCA
>JAFDXS010000479.1 GCA_018267795.1 Bacteroidota bacterium
ATGTCAGGTACATATACAGTTACGGTAAGCAACCATGGCTGCAATACATCGGCCAATACCACTGCTATTGTTTATCAGACACCGTCTATCGCAAGTATTACCGGCAATAACCCTACCAGTTGTACTTGTAATTGTGGCAGCTTTGTTCTTACGGGTCTCAATGCCTCTACAGCTTATACAGTAAGCTACCAGAAAAATGGCGTGGCAATAACCCCTGTAAGCAAGACAACCGATGCTTCGGGTAACCTCACGGTATCCGGTCTTAGCGCTGCTATATACAGCAACATTACGGTTACTTTAAATGCCTGTCCGTCAGCACCGGTGTCGGTTACATTGGTTAACCCTACTGCTCCTGCTACTCCGGTAGCCAGCAGTAATAGTCCGGTATGTCAAAACTCTACACTTTCCTTCAGCGCTACAGATGCTACCGCTGGTGTAAGCTGGACATGGTTAGGCCCTAACAGCTTCTCTTCCAGTGTCTCAAGTCCTTCTCGCACTAATGTGCCTTTTGCTGATTCCGGTACATACTATGTATTCGCAACAGATGGCAGTGGCTGTACTTCTAATGTGGTAACGCTTAATGTAACAGTGAAGCCTATACCTCTTAATCCTACTGCCGGTAGCAATAGTCCTGTTTGCCAGGGTACAACGCTTACTTTCAACGGAAATGATTCTACTGTTGGTGCAACTTATAGCTGGACAGGTCCTGGTTTCCCTACAGGCTCTTCTTTGCAGAACCCTGCTATTACCAATGTTCCATCTACCGCTACAGGCTTATATACTGTCTATGCTGTGCTTAATGGCTGTCAATCAACTCTGCCTGCTATAGTAAATGTATATGTAAAATGGACACCTGGTACGCCTTCGCTTACCACCAATTCTCCTATTTGTAATGGCATGGGTTATAATCCTAATGTGCTTACAATGAACGTTAGCGATACTAGCACGGGTGTTACTTACACATGGACAGGACCTAATGCATTTTCTGTATATAACGATCCTACTACTACGCAGTCTATTATCAATCCTCCGTTTTTAGATTCAGGTATTTACTCAGTGTATGCTACATTGAATGGTTGTAACTCGGCAACTGCATCTCAGCGTGTGGTTATCAAGCCTACGCCTGTACGTCCGGTAGTAAGCCCTACGTTTACAAAATATTGCCAGTTAGATATAGCTACACCACTTTCCGCTACAGGTACTAATTTGCGTTGGTACACTGCGCCTACGGGTGGCGTTAGCTTCCCATCTACGCCTACTCCTCAGGATAGCATTGCTGGGTTCTTTATTTACTATGTTACGCAAACTGTCAATAATTGCGAAAGTCAGCCGTCTAATGATACGGTATTGGTAAAAACCAAACCATTGCCGCCTTCAGCGCCTGCTTCCTATACTTATTGCCAGGGCGATAATGCTACTCCTATTGCTGCAATAGGTATTAACCTGCTCTGGTACACCAGCCCTACAGGCGGTACAGGCAGCCCTGTTACGCCTACACCATCTACTGCCGCTGCCGGTACATTCGATTATTATGTTACCCAAACAGTAAATGGTTGCGAAAGTGACAGGAAGCATATTGCGGTGACTGTAAAAACCAAGCCTAATCCGCCTACAGTTAACAATCCTATTGTTTATTGTCAGGGCGATATAGCTACACCGCTTTCAGCCGGTGGTGTTAACCTGCTATGGTATAATGTTTCTTCAGGTGGCGTTGGCTCCCCTATAGCACCAACTCCGGTTACATCTTACCCTGATAGCGCTTACTATTATGTTACTCAGACAGTGAATGGTTGTCAGAGCGACAGGGCAGAGATTGACATCTATACATACTATAAGCCAAATGCTGTTATAGTTGGCAGCGCTCCTTATGTTTGTCAGTATGATACCTTGAACTTTACATACTATGGCAATGGCACTAAAGATGCCGCTTACAACTGGACAATGCCAAAAGGAGCCAGCATCATTGGCGGCTATGGCCAGGGACCGGTTACAGCTCGCTTCGATTCTGCAGGCCGTTACAAAGTATTGTTATCTGTAGATAACCATGGTTGTAAGAGCCCGCTTACTTCTTATACTGTAGATGTGCGCCTTGCACCTATTGTACCTGTGGTAATGAATAACCAGGTATGCCAGGGCGATCTTATTAACGTATCTACAGGCGTGCCAAACGAAAAAATAGATACCTACAACTGGGATTTTGCAGGAGCACAGGTAGTATATGGTGCAAATGGTGCAGGTCCTTATGGTATCAGGTTTGGTACACAGGGTATGTATGTGGTTAAGCTCATTGCAATAGCTAGCTCATGTCCATCTGCTGAGTTGAGAGATACAGTTTATGTACATCCGGTTGGCGATGCCCACATACAGTTCGCAAGCAATAATAACATCTGCTCAGGCGATAGTGTGCACTTCACAGCAGAAAGCTATAATCCTGCTTATCTGTATCAGTGGTTACCAGCATCATACTTCCATAATGTAACCAATATGGGTGATGTATATGGCTTCATCGATCGTTCAGGCTTCGTCAAATTGCAGGTAACAACAGAATACGGCTGTACTTCAGAAGACAGCATACAGATTAATGCACAGGCTTGTTGCG
>JAFDXS010000047.1 GCA_018267795.1 Bacteroidota bacterium
CCGTAAGGACGCTTTGGCCTATCATCACGATCCCCGTAAGGGCGCTTTGGCCTGTCATCATCTCTGCCAGTACCGTAGGAGCGCTTCGGTCTATCACTATCACCAGACCTGTCTGATGTTCTTTTTGGACCCCTGCTGTAGGAACTTCCACCCTTCTTATCTCTAAACGAATCTCCTGCTCCAGATTTCCTATGGTTGGAAGATGACGGCTTCTTTTTCATTCTGTATCTTACTTTCGATAAAACAATAATGGGCAAAGGTACAATTTTAACCGTGCGCACCCTAAAGCATCTATATATACAAGCCCCGGCCATTCTTAAAAATTTTTATGCTTTTCTGTAACTTTTTCTTTTTTGCAGCGATATACTTACTGAATGGAGCTTAAAGACTACAATTCATGCGTACAGGAATGGGCTGATCCACTTTTCCGCTTTGCATATAAATGCAGCGGAAATGAAGAAGACGCACGGGATGTAGTACAAAACAGCTTTGAAGTGCTATGGCAAAAAAGACAGGAAGTATATGCGGATAAGGCTAAAGCATTCCTCTTCCAGGTGGCCTACAGGCAATCGGTTGATCTATTTCGTAAGAAGGGCAGAATACAGTATACTGAACAACCGGAATTTTCAGGCAGCAGCAATCCGGGCAATCCTGACCTGAAACGGGTATTGGAACGAGCCTTATCTCAACTGGATGAGCAATCGAGAGCATTGGTTTTGCTGAAAGATTATGAAGGATACCATTATGATGAAATAGCACAAATAACCAACCTATCAGAAACGCAGGTAAAAGTGTACCTGCACCGTGCACGGAAAACTTTGAAAAACTATTTGGTAAGCGTAGAAAACATATTATGATATGGTGACTCTGGAAAATTATGAAGAATATATAATAAGCTACGTAGATGGAGCGCTGAATGCTGCCGAGCTGCAGGAACTGGAAGCATTCATAGCCCATCACCCGGAGCTGCGCAGTGAGATGAGCGCTTATGAGAACACGCGCTTAATGCCTGATACCAGCATGATTTATGCGAACAAAGAAGCATTGCTGAAACAAGCTCCTAAACGCACTATAAGCCTGGGTAACTGGCGCAGTTATGGCGTAGCAGCAGGTATTATAGCCCTGATAGGTACCGCCATACTGCTGTGGCAGCACACCAATAATAACCATGTGGCAACTATAGTAAACGTAACCATTAATAAAAACACGGCACAAGCCCCTGTAGGCCCTATCGCTCATGAAAACCCTATAAAAAAAGACAAGGCTATACAACAGCCGGTAATAGCCGCTGTAAACCACAGAAAACAAGCCCGGCCCGGCATTGCTTCTGCACCAGGTATTAACAGGCTAACAGTAAATGATCATCAAAATAATACAGCTCAGCCAAGCCAGGAAAAACCGGAGGTGAATAAACCGGTTGAGATTGCTAGGATTACCGCTTTACCTGAACCCAAAACTATAGATACTATATCACCTGCAAAAGTGCTAACTGCAGTTATTACGCCTAATGAAACTATGGTTGCCGATAAGCAGGATGAAAAAGATCCCTTTGCCTGGCTACCTATAGACGATACAAAAAAACAAGGATTGAAAGACCTGAAGAAGACAGTAGATAAAACAGTGAAGGAAGTACGCAGCGTAACCAACAACCTGAAAGAAACTGCTCTTGTCTTCAAATTTGGTAAAAAAGAAATCACACTAAACTTTTAAATAACGACAACACATAATTGTTATGAAACTCGCATATCTCTTCATCATCGCAACAATATTTACTAATGTTGCCAATGCCCAGGAAAAAACAGACAGTGCCAAGAAAAAATCGTCTCATTATATAAGCGTAGGGACCAATGGCATACGCTATGGCAAAAAGACCAAGAGCGACTCAACTACAAAAAAATCAGACTCCGAAAAGGAAGATGATGTATTTGATGTGCAATGGGGCATGCTTGACCTGGGATTTAATACCCTCAATGATAAAACAAATTACAACTCTGAAGCAGCGCAGAACTTTTTACACGTTGACGCTGCATTGAAAAATAAAAATCTCTTCAACCTGAACCAGGGTAAAAGTATAAATGTGAATATTTACCCCATTATGACCAAGTATCGGCTGTACAAAAGCACACATGAAAAGCTATACCTGGTAAGCGGCTTAGGACTGCAGCTCTATAATTTCCGCTTTGATAAGCCTGTAACTTATGAAAACACTACACAACCTGCAGTAGTGATGAGTACGGCAAACCTGACCAAGAACAAGCTGGCCTTCGATTATCTTATGATACCACTGGAGATAGTGAGCAAAACCAAGGTGGGTAATAAGGCGTGGCTGGTGTATGGTGGTGGTATAACAGGCGGCTACAGGCTAAACTCATGGATTAAGCAAAAGTCAGATGAATTTGGGAAAAGGAAAGACCATGATAGTTTCAATTTCCAGAATTTTAACAGCTGCCTTATGGGAGAAATAGGGCTGGATGGATACTTCAGGCTATATGCTACTTACCAGATCACTTCTTTACAATCTGATGCGCTTAATCAATACCCATTTTGTATAGGCATTCGCTTTATGGGTATTTAGCAATAAGTAAAAGGCGAAGCTCATGCTTCGCCTTTTACTATTATTTATAAGGTATCAGCAATTAAGCCTTATTCATTTCTTCAAGTAGTATTGGGTGCGCCTCTTTAAATATTGCCAGCATTTTATCCAGCAGGGCAGTGATCTCATCTATACCGGATTGTTGCTTGGCGAGCGCTTCTATTTTAGCAAGATCTTCAAACATATCTTTCACCTTCACTATACTCACGCTTGATTTTAAGAAGTGTGCCTGCTTATAGATGGCATCCCAATCAGTGGTGTTGCGTATGAGGTTTTCCAGCTTTTCGAGACCTTCTGGCGTGCTGGATAGAAATATCTCAATAACATCATGTATATATTGCGGATCGTTATCTGCTATTTCGTATAGAAAACTAAAATCTACAATTGACTGTTCCATTGTTTTTGTTTTACTTTCTGTTAATATCTCCTGCTCCTTATCCTTTGTCACTTTAAGTATCTGCAAGTATAAATCATTTGGTTCAAAAGGTTTAGAAATAAAACCTGTCATGCCTGCTTCAAAACATTTTTCTGCTTCGCCCTTCAGCGCATCGGCTGTCATAGCAAGAATAGGGATATTATTTTTCATTACCTGCCTTATATAGCGGGTAGCCTTGTAGCCGTCTACTTCCGGCATCTGCAGGTCCATCAGTACTACATCAAAGATCCTTCCCTGCATTTGCTCTACCGCTTCCTTGCCATTGCCGGCTATCATCACATTGGCGCCCTGGCGCTGCAGTGTATTCTTTACTACTTTTTGATTTATTATATTATCTTCTGCTACCAGCACATTGATACCACCCAATAGATTTTTTTCAGTACCATTATTGCCCCGGCTGCCAGCAACAGATACTTCCTTACCTACAATATACGGGATGGTAAATGAAAATACAGAACCTAAACCCAAGGTACTTTCTACTGCCAGCGTACCATGTTGCATATCTACCAATTGCTTCACTATCGCCAGTCCGAGCCCGGTACCACCATATTTTCTTGATGTGTTAGGGTTATTCTGTGTAAAGCTTTCGAAAATATAATCCAGTTTGTTTTGTGCTATGCCAATGCCGGTATCTTTTACATCTACTTTCAGATCTATTTTGCCGGCGGTTGTCTGCTGCCCGGCTATGTGTATATCTACAGAGCCATTGGTGGTGAACTTGATGGCATTACCCGCAAGGTTAATAATTACCTGCTGCAGGCGCAGCGGATCTCCCAATAAAACTTCGGGTACCGAGCTATCGAAATTGAGATTGAGCTTAACCATCTTTTCCTCTGCCTTAAAGCGCAATGGATATACTGCCTTCTCTACTACCTGCTTTACTTTAAAGTTTGTATGGTCGAACTGAAATTTGCCCGACTTTATTTTTGAGAAGTCGAGGATATCATTAATGATAGATAAGAGATTTTCGGCAGACTCCTGTATGTTTTCAGTAAACTCTTGCTGCTCCTGGTTTAGCGGGGTGCCCAGCAGCAGATTGCCCATACCTATGATGCCATTCATAGGCGTGCGTATCTCATGGCTCATATTGGCTAGGAAGGTTTCCTGTGCCACTTTTGCCTTTTCTGCCTCTTTCTTGGCGTCAACAAGTTTTAGCTCATTCTCTTTGCGCTCTGTAATGTCAGATACTAGACCGCATATATGCTTTACTTCGCCCTGTTCGTTGAACAATGGAAATTTTGTTACCCAGTAATACTGCATCTTGCCATCTCTTTCCCTGTTTTCTTCTACGCTTACCGGCGTCTTGTATTCCAGTACAGTATTATCTACATGTTTAGCCTCAAGGTAGTAGTCTGTATTATGCATTATATCGCGATCGGTTTTGCCTATAATATCTTCAGTAGGCAAGCCGGCAAATGCTTCCATATTCTTATTTACTACCATGTAGCGCCCTTGCAGGTCTTTAATATATATGGCAGATGGGATATTGTCTATAATAGACTGTATTAACTGTTGTTGCTGTTTTCTTTCTGCTTCTGCCTCTGAGAGCTCAAGCTGTAGTTTCTTTTCATCATCTATATCCCACATTACCACTTGCCATTCCTCACTTTCTGCCTGTTCTTTATTTACATGAAATATCCTGCAAGACACCCATTTGTTCCGTCCGCCATCGGTATATATTTTCAGCTCAAAGGAATTATTGTATGCCCGCTTGTTCACTGCATTGTCTATTACGCTGCTTAGCTGCTCTCTGAAAGAAGGCAGCACACACTTAACTAGCGGTACAGAAACCAATTCTTCCGGCTTAAAGCCAGCCAGCTCCTCTATGCCTTTACTGGCAAAGTTGATCACCCCTTTATTGTCAATCACCAGCATTATCAATCCGGAATCCTCTACAAGTGTCTTATACTTTGCCTCGTTTATCTGCGCCTTTTGCTCGGCCAGGGTTCTTCTTTTTATGTTGTGATTGATCTTATACAGCGCTATGATGAGGAATATGGAAATGAGTATGTAACTTATTAATGAGAATATGACCCTGGATTTGCTGTAGTAACGATTATTTTCTATTCTTTGTGCCAGTAGGTTCAGCTCTTCTTTCTTAAGATTCTCTAATGACCAGCCTATTTCTTCATTTACTTTTACCAGTGCTTCGGGTTCTGCGAAGATTTTTTCACCAGCAGATACTTTATTAATCAATTCTTTCGAAACATCAATTTTATTATCTATAAGGCTTGAGTAGGCAAGCAATTTTCCCTGTTCCTGCTTATCATCTTTTGCCAGCCAGAAAAGGTTGCCTATATCGCTCTTCAAATTCTGAATACTCTCATTGACCTTTTTTACGTAAGATGCATTCTTGGTTAACAGGTATCCTTTGATGGCAGAACTCACCTTTTCATTATCACCATCTGCAGAGCGAATGTTACTTAATACATCATTAGTATGTATCACCATCTGGTCTGAATCGTTAGACCGCTCGTATAATACGTAGGCCTGGAGAAGATATATGAGAAAAAATATACCAATCGTAATATTAACTATGAGAAAAGATTTTCCCAATGGTGATGCCGCAGAACGGGCATTTTTCCTGATTGATGATGAAAGTTTCATTTTATATATAATGAAGTCAGTTATTAATAATATTTCATGGGGAGATAAAATTATTAAGCCATTATCTTTTTTTACCAAAATGGGGTATGGTTAACATCTGTTTATAATATATGACATTATTAAATGTATTTAAGCTTATATATCAGCGAATGCGGCATGTTGATCAATCAGATTAAAATTAGATTAAAATAATATTAAAGAAATTTCCGGGTATGATTATTGCTGTGAATATGTTACATCAGCCCGATTTTTATTTCTTATTCATAAGCTTTATTTTTGTGTAACTGAAAACATATAGGGGAAGGTTTAATTCATCTATATCTACATTTGGTTTGCTATTAAAGCTTATGCTGTAGCCAAACATAATGCACTCATGAATTATAAAATTCGTATCCTACCACGCTGGTTAATTTTCTTGCTTGATCTGCTCTGTGTACAAGGCTCCCTTTTCTTTTCCTTTTTATTAAGGTTCAATTTTGACCTTGAGCAGGTAAATAACTACTCATTAAAACTTATCCTTGGCCTTTCGCTGGCTATAAATGCTATACTTTTCTATATATTAAGGAGCTATGCAGGTATTATACGCTATACTAATATAGAAGATACCTTCCGCCTGCTTATTATCAATTCTATTACAGCGCTATTCTACTTTACCATTAACCTGATAATCAACCAGTCTCATAGCATTTTATTATTCCCTGTTTCTGTAGTAGCCATTAACTTTTTCACTGCCAACTTTGTGCTGATATCCTATCGCCTGCTGGTGCGGTATTGCTTTAAATTCTATAAGCTCAATAAACAGGTAGAAAAGCATAAGACCAAGGCAGCAGTATATGACACTACCGAACATGGCCTGCATACCAAAAAAGTAATAAACGATTTGCCTAATGGTGATATACAGATAGTAGCCTTCCTTGATGATACAATGGCGAAGGGTGGTAATCTAATGGAAGGGCTGCCAATATACCACACTGATGAAAGCAGTATAGAAAAATTAAAAAATGAAGGTGTTGAGCTATTTATTATAGCCAACAGAAACATATCAAAAGAAAAACTTAATTACCTGGTTGATACTTGTCTCAACTATGGTATTAAGGTGCAACAGGTGCCGCCAATACAGCAGTGGTTTAATGGTAAACTGGCCAGCGACCAACTGAAGAATATAAATATTGAAGACCTGCTGGAAAGAGAAGTGATAAAGATTACTAATGAGAACGTTTATTTTGAGATAAAAGACAAACGTATATTAGTAACAGGCGCGGCAGGCTCTATAGGCAGCGAGCTGGTACACCAGCTGATAAATTATCGCCCCTCACTTATTATACTTTGTGATAAGGCAGAAACGCCGATGCATGAGTTGAGCATTGCACTGCGTGAAAAGAACATGCATGTAAACATAAAGTCTTACATGGGGGATATATGCGACAGGGTGAGAATGGAACACCTGTTTGAGATATATAATCCAGAGGTTGTGTTTCATGCTGCAGCATACAAACATGTGCCTTTGATGGAAGATCACCCTTCTGTGGCTATAATAAACAATGTGCTTGGCACTAAAATACTTGCAGAGCTTGCCGTTGCCAATGGAGTGGACAAATTTGTAATGGTATCTACCGACAAAGCAGTGAACCCTACCAATATAATGGGGGCATCAAAGCGTATAGCTGAGATTTTTACACAGAGCTTTTATAAGCAACTATCGAACGAAGCTAAAAATAGCAAGAACGAAAACCAGCGCCCTACACGCTTTGTAACTACGCGCTTTGGTAATGTTTTAGGCTCTAATGGCTCGGTGATACCGCGCTTTAAACAACAACTGGAAAAAGGCGGCCCCATAACAGTAACACATCCTGAAATAACCCGCTACTTTATGACCATACCTGAAGCCTGCCAATTGGTAATAGAAGCCGGGGTAATGGGACAAGGTGGTGAAATATTTGTGTTTGATATGGGTGAGCCAGTGAAGATCGTAGATCTTGCCCGTAAGATGATACGCCTGGCAGGTAAGGAACCTGAGGTGGATATACAGATAGTGTTTACCGGACTAAGACCCGGTGAAAAGCTATATGAAGAACTGCTGAATAATGCTGAAAATACAATGCATACCTATCATGATAAGATATTGATAGCAAAGGTGCGTGAATATGACTTTGAAACCGTGAGCAGAAAAGTAGATAAACTGATAGCCAGCGCGAAAAGACACTATACGCTGGAAACAGTAGGGCAAATGAAAGAACTAGTGCCAGAGTTTATAAGTGCTAACTCGGTGTACGAAAACCTGGATAAAATACTAGACTAAAACTATATTAGTATAAAATGAGAAGGCCGATACAATATTGTATCGGCCTTCTCATTTATAAGTATTTTGAATCAGTGCCCTTTCTTAAATACGTGGCCTATAGTCATAAAGATGATCTTAAAATAATTAGCAGGAGTAGGCGACTTAATAAATATATTGTTGAACCTTATTTTCTCGGGCATTATATGCGCGATGTAATATTGCTCAGGGTCGCTTTGGGTATGCAATAAGTCATTTTCGTTCTTATATTTTATGGAAGCAAGATCGGTAATGCCGGGACGTACGTTCAAAATTTTCTTTTGCTCATCAGTATAGAGGTCAACATACTTTTTCACTTCAGGCCTTGGCCCTACTATGCTCATGTCGCCCGTTAAAACATTAAACAACTGCGGCAGCTCATCGAGCTTGTACTTCCTGAGATAGTAGCCAGAACTTGTAATACGGGTATCTTTACCAACGGTAAGCAAGCCGCGCTTGTCTGCATCTACATACATGGAGCGGAACTTATAAAGCCAGAACTCCTTGCCTCCGAGCCCTACCCGTTTCTGTTTATAAAACACAGGGCCTTTAGATGTAAGCTTTACCCACAAACAAAGAAATAGCAATACCGGGCTTAATATAATTAATCCTACAAAAGAAAATATTATATCAAAAAACCTGGTCATTATTATATTACCTCGTTATACGCTTTTTCCAGTTGTTCTTCAATATAAGTACATTGTTCATCAGTTAGCTGCGGATAGATAGGCAATGATATTTCATGTGCATAGTTCTTATAGGCTACGGGATAGTCTTCTATTTTATAACCCAGGCCTTTGAATAATGTGAGCATTGGCATTGGTATAAAATGGACATTGGTAGCCACATCTATATCTGCCAGCTTCTGGATAATAGCATCGCGTTGTGCTTCAGTAATGCCATTTATGCGCAAAGGATATAAATGAAAAGATGATTTACGCTCTGTGGTTTCAGATGGTGGTATTACTGCCCATCCTTTCGAATTGAAGAACTTCGCATAATGATTGAAAACCCTTTCACGCTCCGGCAACAATAAGCCCGGATATTTTTTTAACTGTGCAAGGCCAATGGCAGCACACACATCAGGCATATTTATTTTCAGTCCGTCAGATACTATATCGTAACGCCATCCGCCACCTTGTGTCTTAGTAAAGGCATCTTTTGTCTGGCCGTTCAGCGAATTCAGCTTCATCCATTTATACACCTCCTCATTGCTGAATGGTGCAGGGAGATTAAGACATATTACACCGCCTTCCGCAGTAGTTACATTTTTTACGGCATGCAAGGAGTAGATAGGTATATCCGCAGCTAACGCAGCAGGCTCGCCTTGATAAGTGGCGCCCAGCGAGTGTGCAGCGTCGGCTATTAATAAAGGACGGCCCAGCATTTCCTGCACCTTATTTGCAGGCTTAAAATTCTTTTTAACCTCATCAGAAGCTATTACCTTCATGATGGCATCATAATCGCAAGGCCAGCCTGCAATATCTACAGCAAGAACAGCTTTTGTAGCCGGAGTTATGGCCTTAGCTATTTCTTCAGGGTTAATGGTGAAGTCATCCAATACATCTACCATTACAGGTTTGGCACCAGCGTGCAATACAATAAGTGCAGTAGCTGAATAAGTATATGCAGGTACTATTACTTCATCACCTGCACCTATACCAAGCCATTTTAAAACCAACGCAGCGCCAGAGGTCCAAGAGTTAACACATACGGCTTTTTCTACGCCACATAGTTTTGCTGACAGTATCTCAAGGTCACGCACTTTCGGCCCGGTAGTTATCCAGCCGCTACGCAGACTATCGAGTACTTCGTTTTCTATATCCTCGTCAATAAATGGGGGTGAAAATGGTATTTTCAATTTTATCAGTATTTAGTGTGATGGATTATTTTTACTCTGATGTTAGGATAAATGAAGCAGTACTTCTACAATGCGACGAGCGGTATTGCCATCCCATAGCTGCGGGATACCGCCTTTTTTCCATTGATCCTTGAACAAAACCCCAAGTGAATCTTTTAAAGCATCGATACTGCTGCCAATTAATATATTAGAGCCTATAGAAACCGTTTCGGGCCTTTCTGTATTATTTCTCATAGTAATGCAGGGAACACCCATTACTGTTGTTTCTTCCTGTATGCCACCGCTATCAGTTATTACAGCTTTGGCATTCTTTACCAGGTAATTGAATTTAAGGTAGCTAAGCGGCTCTGCCAGTATTACTTTGTCGCTATTGAAATTAATTTTCTCAAGTGTGTTCTTAGTACGTGGGTGTACGGGGAAAATAAGTGGCACGCCATTGCTGTTTTCTATTATGGCCTGCAACAGGTTTTGCAGATGAGCAGGGTCATCAACATTGGAAGGGCGATGAAGCGTCATTACCATAT
>JAFDXS010000480.1 GCA_018267795.1 Bacteroidota bacterium
CTTAAGAACTTTGAATTTGATGCCCGTTTCGTAGTGACTTCATTCTCTTTCAGTATGTTGCCAAAACATGCGGAACTGATAGGCCCGCTTAATGTAAACGGCGCGCGTTTTGAAGGTAATGCGGAAGTAGTGAGAGCTATGAGCAGAGCAAAACCGGGTGATAAAATATTTATTGAAGATATTAAGGCTAAAGGTCCTGATGGCAGAACACGTAGCCTGAACTCAATTACATTAAGTATTTGTCAGTAAGAGTAGTATTTTTTAATAAAATCAGTTAATTTTAATTTGCAAATCAACATGAGGATTATGAATATCCTAAAATCATACAGACTTACAGCTCTTGCAGCAGCTTTTGTTTTCAGTGGCAGCGTTGCTTTTGCTCAGGGTAACCCGACAATAATGGACCAGGCACAGGCTCAATCTAATCCGAATGGCGGTGTGGTGAAGGCAGACTGGCAACCATCCCTGATAAAGGATGGTGTATATGACCGCGTTCCGCACGTGTATACTGTATTGCCCTGGCAACCTGTACGTGAAGCAGACGTAATGTGGAAAAAACGCGTATGGCGCGAAATAGATACACGCGAAAAACAAAATGTGGGTTTCCGTTATCCTGGTGATGAGAATACCGGCGGTGGTTACTTCATTGAAATTGTGATTGATGCAATTAAAAAAGGCAAAATAAAAGCATACTCTAATATGGACGACCGCTTTACCAGCGCGTTAACCAAAGATCAAATTATGGATATGCTGATCGGTAAACCTGATACAGTAACTGTAATAGATGCTGAAACAGGACAACCTAAAACAGTAATTACTAAAAAAGAATTCAACCCTGAATCTGTAACAAAATACAGGCTGAAGGAAGATTGGATCTTCGATCGTAACCTGGGTAAAATGGTATCAAGAATAGTTGGTATCGCTCCACTCCAGGATAAATACAACGAAGATGGTAGCTTTAGAGCTTCTCAGGCTATGTTCTGGTTATCTTACCCTGAAGCACGTGAAGTGTTTGCTCAGTACGAAGTATTCAATCCTGAAAATGATGTTGCTCGTATGACATGGGATGATTTCTTTGAAAATAGAATGTTCTCAAGCAGAATTATAAAAGTGAGCAATCCATTTGATGAAACCTTCTCTCAGGCAGGCTATAACAACATGGAAGCACTTTACGAAGGACAGCGTGCTGCTGAAAAAGTATTCAATAAAGAACACGATATGTGGGTTTACTAGTCGTAACCTAATAATATTCAACGATGCCCCGGTTCATACCGGGGCATTTGTTTTTTGTATAATTTATGCTGAAGTAAATATCAGCGGTTACTTCCCATTTATCATTTACTGAGGTATATTGCACGCTAGTTATCCTCTTTACATGACACAGGAAATGCCAAAGCTGGAAGTATGTTTATCTCCGGCATTACTGCACCTATATGATACAACAGATACTATTGTTGTTATTATCGATGTTTTTCGCGCTACATCTACCATAGCTGCTGCATTACATAATGGAGCTAAGTGTGTAATACCCGTAGCTTCCGTAGCAGAATGCATAGAAATAGGCAATAGAACGCCTGATAGCATAACGGCAGGGGAACGTGATGGTAAAGTGGCAGAAGGGCTGGAATATGGCAATTCTCCTTCAGAATATCCAAGATCATTTGTAGAAGGTAAAACACTGGTGCTTACTACCACCAATGGTACACGCCTGCTGCATATGGTGAAGAATGCGCATAGTATAATCACCGGCTCTTTCCTGAATCTCGATGCTGTAAGCGATTTTCTGCTGCAACAAAAGAGAAATGTATTATTAGGTTGCTCAGCCTGGAAGGATAGGTTTAACCTTGAAGACACGCTCCTTGCAGGCGCAATAGCCAACAAGGTAAAAGATCAGTTCAACATAAACTGTGATAGCACTCGTGCTGCCAACTATCTATATGAGCGTTCAGGGGGGCATGATTTTACCGGCTTCCTGAAGGATAGCTCTCACTACCTAAGGTTATCGAAATTTGGCCTGCAGAAAGACCTGGAGTATTGTACTACTGCTAATCTACACCCTGTAGTGCCTATACTAAAGGGACATGAGCTGATAGTGCATAAGTAGGCGAAGCGCTAGTGTAGTAAAGCACTCCCAATCTATTTACTGGAAGAAAGGATTATATCTTACCTCGTTTTCAATAGAAGTAGCAGGGCCATGACCGGAATAAACCAATGTATTACCCGGCAAGCTGAATAGTTGCGTACGAATGCTATTTAACAAAATTTCATGGTTGCCACCCGGCAGATCTGTACGCCCAATGCTGCCCGCAAAAAGTGCATCGCCAGCTATTACCCAATTGCCCTGTGGATAGTAAAAAGAAACGCTACCGGGCGAGTGCCCCGGTGTAAATCTTACATCCAGCTCATCATCGCCCAGCGAAATAGGTTCTCCGTCTTTAATATAGAAATCAGGCACCGGATTTTGGCTAACCTGGAAGCCAAATAATATAGCTGAGCCGACGGCATTATTAAGCACTGGTGTTTCTCCCTCATGAATGCCAAAAAGGATATTATACTTGTCTTTCAGTGCTTTTATTCCGAAGATATGGTCGAGGTGGC
>JAFDXS010000481.1 GCA_018267795.1 Bacteroidota bacterium
CGTTAAGGGAATTAATAATATGGTTGCCCAATAAGCATTTGGCATGCAAATTTCCGGTTGGCAGGAAATTTCCGGTACCGGAAATTTGGCCGCGGCATGTTAGGGTTTACAGTATGTCAAAGAACTCTTTGTAATTAGCCAACACGGGATTAGCTAATTAGCTCTGCAAGGTACTATTGCCAATGAGGGATATCCAAAAAAGGATATCCACATTTCAGCTTACTGCTTTACAATGGTTTGCTTTTTTAGAACAATGCCTTTCTCATCAGTAAGCGTAAGGAAATAGATACCTGGTGTTAGAAAACCTATGTCATAGTGGGAATAGCCTGTTGTCATGGTAAGTGTGGTATTGGCTGCAAGTTGTCCCTGGGCATTATATAGCACTAGGGAAAGTGGAGCTTTAATAGCTGAACTATGAATGTATACTAAGCCGGCAGCCGGGTTAGGATACACCTGAATATCGCATGCAGCAGGATTAATAGGCTGCAGACTGAGCGGTACAGGCTTGTAGAAATAATGTGTAACGGCTTCCGAATCGAGCGTACCACTACGGAAAACAACGACAGAGTCAACACTCGGATTACCTAAAGCAGTGTAACCATAATAGTGTACTTCCTTATAGTTAGGTTTCAGATATATCATGGAATCGACCAAACCCGATGCATTTGTATATTTCTGGTCGCTTTCCTGAAAATCCCATACACCGGTAGTATTATTGAATAAACTATCACTGTGAAATGTGTAATAAGATAAACCGGAAGAGTAGGAAAAACTGTCTACCTGGAAGGGAGGATCAAGTTCATCATTCTGATATATTGCATTAATCTGATTTGCAGCTGAATAAGTAATTGTAAAGGTCCCCAAAGGATACCATAAGCCAAGATAATAGGAGCCAGAAATATTTGTGAGCGCTCCTGCCGTATTATAGGCATAAATCCATTTTTGGTCAGGTCTGGTAGCACTATTGGTATCTGCAAAGTTTGATACAACAGAACTATCCTCTATAATTTGCCCTTTTGCATTATAGGCGTAATAGTCGCCATTCCACCCATAATTGTTTGGATGCGGAGTGATCGTAAAGCTACGAGCAGAAATAAGCCAGCCTGCTGTGTTATAGCGATACCAAAAATCCAAAAACTCTGTATCGACAATTGTTGCAGACATGAAATCTGTCATAAAATCATTAGTATATTTTCGTCTATAAATTTTTTCAGTAGTGGTGCCTGATGCGTATTGATAATGATAAAGGCTATCGTACATAATAGGCAGAGTATAGTCCACAATATATTTATACATAGGGTGGGAAATGTTCAAATAGAAGAGCAGGTTGTAGCCCATATTATCCATATTAAAAACAGACCTGTGAATGCCAATGTATGTGAGTCTGGCAGAATCAGCAAGAATCCATGAGCCGGTTGCATTTGCATCCACGTAAATATTCATGGATGTTAAGCGCTCGGCCGCGCCTGTGGTTTTAGCGCCCGGAGAAGAGGTAGCAGCCTGAGAAGCGAATAGCTGGCTTAGCAGGCAGTCGTGTTGAGCTTTACGTGCGCTATCTGACTGGGCATGCAGGCAATAAAAAGGGAACAGCAACAGTAGCAAGAGGGATATGTTTTTCATAAAGCAATAGGATTAGTTTTTAGCAAATATAGCCTTAAAATGGGCACAGGTTGCCCATGCATAGCAGTGAGTCCACTACCCTTAAAGTAAAATCATAAAACTCATCTCCCTTTTTCATAATACCCTTATAAGAAGCGCCAATAGCTTAGCCCCCCTTATTTCTGTATTTTACAGTATGAATTTGCGAAGACCGGTGCAGCAGACCCAGGCGGGAGACCTTACTTTTAAAGAGCGCATTAAGGCGCTAGGCAACCTGCCGGCCTTGTTTCGCATGGTATGGGAAACCAGCCCATCTATGACGCTGCTTACTTCCCTGCTGCGCATATTGCGCTCTGCCATGCCTCTGGCTATATTGTATGTGGGCAAGCTCATTATAGACCAGGTAGTGATGCTAAACCGTGCGCATGACAGCCTATCGCATAAGCATCTTTGGACACTGGTAGCTATTGAGTTCGCATTAGCTATTCTTTCTGATGTGCTGAACAGGGCGATTATACTGACAGACAGCCTCCTTGGCGATCTGTTCTCCAACCATACCTCTATACAAATAATGACCCATGCCGCCACGCTGGATTTGGACCAATTTGAGGATTCTGCATTTTATGATAAGCTGGAACGTGCTCGACAGCAAACCACCGGCCGCACGGTACTGCTATCGCAGGTAATGAGCCAGGTGCAGGATATTATTACCATTGGCTTTCTTGCGGCAGGCCTGATGGCTTTCAATCCCTGGCTGATCTTATTGCTATTGCTTGCAGTAGTGCCGGCTTTTCTTAGCGAATCATATTTCAATGATCGCAGCTATGCCCTTACGCGTGGACAGACACCTAAACGCAGAGAACTGGACTATGTACGCTACCTGGGCGCCAGCGACGAAACAGCTAAAGAAATAAAGATCTTCGACCTCTCTGCTTTTATCATCAATCGTTTCCGCAGCTTATCCACGCTGTTTTATACCGAGAACAAACAACTCTCTA
>JAFDXS010000482.1 GCA_018267795.1 Bacteroidota bacterium
AAAGGTTATGTAACTAACGGTCTCGGTGTAGAGTCACGGGGCTATGACAGCACTTACGAATATGACCCTTCTACAGACACCTGGACGGTAAAAACAGCGGCCCCTGTTTCTAATGTTGCGTTGTATGTTGCCTTCTCCATCGATACTCTGGGATATTATCTCGCTGCTAATAAATTTTGGTCATATAGTACAACAACAAATAGATGGGATTCTCTACCGGATTTTCCAGGAAGCAACAGAGACGCTGCTGCCGTTGTTAGCATGGGACACTCGGCCTATGTAATCATGGGTGAGTATGGAAAGATTCTTAATGATATATGGCAGTATAGACCGGATTGCCCTGCAAATATTATCAACGAAATAAGCCTTAGCTCAAAATCAAATATCTTTTGTGGTTCGGCATCAATTGATTCGATCAAAGCCGATAGCATAGCCTACGCTTCCACAGTATATCAGTGGCTTACCAGCAGCGACAGTAACTCCTTTACCCCATTGACAGGCAGTGATTCCGTCCGCTTATTGAAACGCACTTTTAACAACACAACCTACTTAAAAAGAGTTGTTACGTTAACGGCAGGTTGCTTTGACACTTCAGCTGCTATTGGCATTCATGTCATTTCTATTTCTAAGCCCACCATCGACACACTTACTAATACGTCCTTATGTGCCGGAGATACGGTCGTTTTAGCTTGTATGGATACCCTAAAGAAGTCATGGTATCTTAATGACACCATATTAACAGATACGGGTAAGATTTTTAAAACCGTAAAAGGAGGATTGTACAAAGTTGTAGTAACCACGCTGCATGCCAATTGTAAAGACACTTCCGCTGAAATGAAAATTTCATATCTTTCTCGCCCGGTTCCCATTATCACACAAGTAGGCTCTTCATTAACCACAGGTGCTTACGCATATTACCAATGGTATGATACCGCACTTATTCCCGGAGCTAATGGTAAAACATACACGCCATCCCATAATGGACTTTACAGGGTCAGTGTAGAAGATAGCATCACAGGCTGCACAGGCTCTTCCGCCTTTTTCACATATAGGCCTACGGCAGTATCAAATGTACCTTCATTAGGCGACAAGATTCAATTATTTCCTAATCCGGCGGGTGGTTCCATTACACTCACATCGCTGAATGGCAACGAAAGTATTACGATCATCAATGAATTTGGGCAACTCGTACATAGCTACCAGGCAGCATCCTCCGAGCAGACTTTTGATATCAGCGGCTTGCCTTCCGGTTCCTACTTTATCCGAATAACCAACATCACTAATTCTGTGTTGAAGCATTTTGTTAAATTATAACTTGCAAAGCATATATAAGAGAACACAGGCTTACAACAAAAAGCACCGGAGTTAATTAGCCCGGCGGCGCAGTAATACTGTCGCCCACAGCAGTACCAACCGGGAAAAAGGAAGCTTTTTTCCCGGCGGCTTTCTTTTGCTGTCAAAGAAAGTATAAAGACGCGCATGCAAGCAAATACAGGACAGGCAACAAAAGGCCCTACCTCCCGCAGAAAATATCTATTACATTTATCCTTAAATACACTTATGAAAAAATTCATCCTCCTATACCTCCTTTCTTGCTCCTCCCTTATAGCAAGTGCCCAGAAATACCAGATCTTCGGCGACATTGGCATCTCAACATTACTTTTCAGGAGTACTGATTTCTCAGTCACGGCCGATCGTATGTTTGGCCGTCACTTCGGCATTGGCCTTGGTGCGCAAACGCTCACCGCATCCGCCTATGCACCCTCCCAGGTTGACAATAACCCAAGTGTGCTCAAAACCTCAATATTTGCAGATACCCGTTGTGATCTTTATATACACAAGAGCCTTATTTTTCTTTTTGCCGATTTGGGAATATCATTATATCATGCCCCTGCGATACCTGGTGTGCAAGATGCCCATAGCAATGGTTTCTATATTGGTTTGGGCATCGGTTATAGCTATCCTGTTAATGCACGCGGCATGGGTCCTTATATCTCTTTTAAGATGGCTTCAGACGTTTATACTTTTACGGAATATGACCGCCAAACTTACCAACCACATAAAACCAGCATCCTCGACGGCATAGGCATCGTCGCCCTTGGTTTTAAATTCTAAAATCTAATGCTTTCCTGCATACTGCATATCAATCCGTTTCACTCCCTTGGTGTCAAAAAAACAAAATTCTCTCCCTTGTTGCGCGTCCCCGCCAACAAGCTTGCGCCGGAAAAATAAAGATGATAAGTGCACAATAGTCCAGCCCATGATCGCGCCTTAATTGTTGCCGGAGAAACGACAATAAATAGCAGAATAGAAGCAATAAAGCTCCCACGCATACGAAAGCTAAATAGACCCCAAACAGCGGCAATAATTTCAGCGCATGTCGCCGATAAGCGAACAGCGTAAACAGCGTAGAGCAACTTTTTTTGCGGGCGGAGCAGTAGCAAAAAAATCCCCTTTTCTTTTGCATACTCGTATGTTGCATTTCGGAACTTTACATTAGAACAAGCAAAGATGTGAGTGACATATTTGCTTACAAGTAGCTATAAAGCATACTGAAGAAAAGAAATTGCCTCACATCTTCTTACTTCTCCAAGTCT
>JAFDXS010000483.1 GCA_018267795.1 Bacteroidota bacterium
CAGGAAGCTGGCAGCTGCCTTTATAGCACTTACCATTTTACCTTTTGCATAGCCGGGATGTGCGCTTACGCCATTGAATGTTACTACAACTGCATCAGCAGAAAAAGTTTCTCCTTCCAGGTGGCCGCGTTCGCCGCCGTCAAGTGTATAGCCGAAGTCGGCACCCAGTTTTTTCATGTCCACTTTAGCTACGCCACGACCCACTTCTTCATCAGGAGTAAAGAGTATGCGTATCTTGCCATGTGGTATTTCCGGGTGTTGTATCAGGTATTGTGCGAGGTCCATTATTATGGCCACGCCTGCTTTATCATCAGCTCCAAGCAACGTCGTGCCTGATGCTGTTATTATATCATCTCCTATTCTTTCTTTCAGGTATGGGTGGTTGTGTGTGCTTATCACTACAGTAGGGTCGTCGGGCAGCACTATATCCTTACCGTCATAGTTCATGTGCAGTATTGGCTTCACTCCCGTACCGCTGCAGTCAGGTGCCGTATCTACATGCGAGCAATAGCATAACACAGGTACATTTTTTTTAGATGTTGCGGGTATAGTTCCATATACATATCCATGTTCATCCAGTGCTGCATCGCTAATCCCTATTTCCAGCAGCTCCTTTACCAATATGCGGCTAAGGTCTTTTTGTTTTTCTGTAGATGGTTGGGTATCAGAGGCAGGGTCGCTTTGTGTATCTACCTGCACATAGTTCATAAATCGGTCTGCTACGCTGTGTTTATAATTCGCTATTGACATTTATATGATTTGAAGGCGTAAAAATAGTCAATATGTCAATCACATTAAGTATTGTATCTTTATTTGTATGAAAGGTTTTAGCAAAGATTTTTCGGAGATTGTCACGCTCACATTTACGCTTTTCGCGGTAATAGACGTGCTGGGTTCTATTCCGGTCATTCTTACCCTTCGCAAGAGAATGGGGGAGATAAATGCAACATTGGCCACATTGGTATCTGGTGCGCTCATGTTAGCTTTCTTTTTTATAGGTGAGCAAATGCTCAATTTCATGGGTCTTGATATCCATTCTTTTGCTATCGCGGGTTCTATAGTTATTTTCATTCTAGGGCTGGAAATGGTGCTGGGCTGGGAGTTTTTCAAGAGTGAGAACGATGTAAAAAGCGGCGCTGTAGTACCTATAGCATTTCCTATCATTGCGGGTTCGGGCACGCTTACTACCATTATGTCATTGAAGGCAGAATACAATCCCTACAACATATTAATAGCGATCCTCATAAACCTTGTTTTTATATTCCTCACACTCCGCTCTATGGATCTGCTGGAGCGTTTGCTCGGTCCTTCGGGGATATCTGTAGTACGCAAATTTTTCGGGGTAATACTGCTGGCTATTGCTGTGAAAATTTTCAGGGCTAATATTGCATTCTAAAATCTTTCTAAAAAAATATGATGACCGATATATTGAAGGTTGCCAATATGTATGCTGATGGCATAAAGCAGGTAATGGATAGAAGGGAAAAATGGATAAAGAAGGCAGTAGAAGTAAAAGATTATATGTCGAAGGTGGCTACTTACCTTAATGAGAATGCTGCATATAAACCCGGCTATTATGTAGATACTTTTTATGCTTTTGATGATAAGACAAGTGGCACTTGCGTAGAAATGCCCTCTATTACCTTCCGTTCAGGCGATATCCCAATGGCGCTTACGTTTAAAAATAAAGATGGTAATACTATCTCTTATGCTGAAAAAGGTTTCCAGATTACGTTCAACCCTACACCGACAGGCGAAGTGGCTGTAATGCTTTTCCCTCATCACAGCGATTTTTACAAGACGGAGCAACCATATTTTACACTGATGATTATTGATAACCTGGATGATCTTACTCCCGACTATATTGACGATATATTGATAAAGGCAATGGAGGAAGCATACTATACTAGCTTTACAGGCATGGCTGAAACAAATAATGATGTTGGCGAAATGGCTACAAAAACATATACGCCTATTGGCTTCAAACGTTTTGAGACTACTGAAAAAGCAAAATAATTTATCTGAATAAGTGCTAAAAAAAATCCCCCGCCAACTGGCAGGGGATTTTTTTTAGTCGGTATATATTAATACTACCACACTCTTGCTCTTGTGCTGTCAGCGCGGTACATTTTATCTGTAGGCTGAATGTTGAATGCTTTATACCATGCAGCCATATTGCTGATAGGTACGTTGCAACGCAGTTCGCTAGGTGAGTGAGGGTCAGTCATAATGCGTGAAGCAATTTCTTCAGGGCGTGTGTTAGCGCGCCATACTTGCGCCCAGCTTAAGAAGAAGCGTTGGTCAGGAGTAAAGCCGTCTATCTTATCATTGCTCTGGCCTTCTTTTGTTTTCTTGAATGCTTCGTAAGCAATGTTCAGGCCACCAAGGTCAGCAAGGTTTTCACCTTCTGTCAGCTTGCCATTTACTTTTATGCTATCCAGTACTTTCAGTGCGTTGAACTGATCTACTACACGATTAGCTTTCTGCATAAAGTTTGAAGAATCTGCAGGGCTCCACCAGTTGTGCAGGTTACCGTCAGCATCATATAGGCGACCCTGATCGTCAAAACCATGCGTCATTTCGTGTCCTATTA
>JAFDXS010000484.1 GCA_018267795.1 Bacteroidota bacterium
AAATGGTGAACCTGAAAGTACCTGTGATATGCATAATAATAGGTGAAGGTGCATCGGGCGGGGCCCTTGGAATAGGAATAGGGGATAAAGTGATAATGCTGGAAAATACATGGTACACAGTAATATCGCCTGAATCATGCTCTTCTATACTCTGGCGCAGCTGGAACTTTAAAGAAAAGGCAGCAGAACAGCTGAAACTTACATCTGAGGATATGAATGGCTTTGGCCTGATAGATGGCGTACTGCCGGAACCTGCGGGCGGTGCACATGCACAGCCTGAAGAAATGGCCGGCACTGTAAAGCGCTACCTGAAGGAAACCATAGCAGAACTGCTAAAGCTGGACCCTGAAAAACGCATAGAGCAGCGCATAGAGAAATTCTCTAAGATGGGTTTCTATGACGAGGTAAAGAGCTAAACGATTTTTGAAAATATTTTTCTTTATAATTTTTACATAAGCACATGTCCCATTTATTCAGCGGCACGGGTGTAGCACTGGTTACTCCGTTTAATGACAATGAAACTGTCGATTATGCCGGCCTTGAAAAACTGATAAACAGCGTCATAGAAGGTGGCGTGAATTACCTGGTAGCCCTTGGCACCACTGCGGAAACCCCTACCCTTTCTGCTGAAGAGAAACGGGATGTGCTATCCTTTATAATAAACAAATGCAATAAACGCGTGCCTGTGGTATGCGGCGTGGGCGGCAACAATACAGCCGAAATAATACATCAACTGTCTGCCAATCACCTGGAAGGCGTGGATGGCATACTAAGTGTATCTCCCTACTATAACAAACCTACCCAGGAAGGCATATACCAGCATTTCAAAGCCATAGCACAGGCAACAGAATTGCCTATAATACTATATAATGTACCGGGCCGCACAGCCAGCAATATGACTGCTGAAACTACGCTACGCCTGGCCAGGGACTTTAAGAACATAGTAGCCGTAAAGGAAGCCAGCGGCAATATGGTGCAATGCATGGAACTGGTGCAGGGAAAGCCGGAAGGCTTTACCATACTATCAGGCGATGATAACCTGATACTGCCACAGATAGCTATAGGGATGGAGGGTGTGATATCAGTAGCGGCTAACTGTTATACAAAAGACTTTACAACCATGGTAAAACAGGCGCTACAGGGCAATTTTACCGAAGCGCGTAAACTGCATTATAAATTACTAACGGGCATTGACCTGCTATTTGCAGAGGGCAACCCAGCGGGTGTAAAATGCGTGCTGCAACGCATGAATATATGCAGTAATAAGCTAAGGCTGCCATTGGTGCCGGTGAGTGATGCTACCAGCAAAAAAATAGATGAGTACTTAGGCAACAAATAAGCCTGTAGTGTGTTATTAAACGGTTCATAGCCCCTTTTTATATATCTTTGCAAACATTTAAAATAAAATTATAATGAGTACGATGACTCGCTCGAACATTGATTTCAAAATGCCTTATAAAGTGAAGGATATCAGCCTTGCTGAATGGGGACGTAAAGAGATAAGACTTGCTGAAGCCGAAATGCCGGGCCTGATGGCCATACGTGCTGAATATGGCCCTACCAAACCGCTGAAAGGCGCCCGCATAGCAGGCTGCCTGCACATGACCATACAGACTGCCGTGCTGATAGAAACGCTGGTGGAACTGGGTGCTGAAGTGCGCTGGAGCTCCTGCAACATATTCTCTACACAAGACCATGCTGCTGCTGCTATTGCTGCTGCAGGTATAGGCGTGTTTGCATGGAAAGGCCAGAGCCTGGAAGAAGCTGACTGGTGTATAGAACAGACATTATTCTTCGGCAGCGAAGACCGCCCGCTGAACATGATACTGGATGATGGTGGCGACCTTACTAATATAGTACTTGACAAATACACTGAACTGGTACAGCACATAAAAGGCCTGAGTGAAGAAACTACTACCGGTGTACACCGCCTGTATGAAAGAATGCACAAAGGCACACTGCCAATGCCAGCTATAAACGTAAACGACTCTGTTACCAAATCTAAATTTGATAACAAATATGGATGTAAAGAAAGCCTGGTAGATGCTATACGCCGTGCAACGGACGTGATGATGGCAGGTAAAGTAGCAGTAGTAGGCGGATACGGTGATGTGGGTAAGGGCTCGGCAGAATCACTGCGCGGTGCCGGTGCGCGCGTGATAGTGACTGAAATAGATCCTATATGCGCACTACAGGCTGCAATGGACGGATTTGAAGTAAAGAAAATGGTGGATGCTGTAAAAGAAGCTGACATCATTGTTACTGCTTCAGGCTGCCGCGACCTGATAACTGAAAAGCATTTCCGACTGATGAAGGACAAGGCTATCGTTTGTAACATAGGCCACTTTGATATAGAAATAGATATGGCATGGCTGAATAACAGCTATGGCAACACTAAGGACACCATAAAACCACAGGTGGACCTTTATAACATAGATGGCAAAGAAGTGATAGTGCTGGCAGAAGGCCGCCTGGTGAACCTGGGTTGCGCTACAGGCCACCCAAGCTTTGTAATGAGCAACTCCTTCTCTAACCAGACACTGGCACAGATAGAACTGTGGCTGCACCACAGCAAATACGAAAACAAAGTGT
>JAFDXS010000485.1 GCA_018267795.1 Bacteroidota bacterium
ATTGCGTGTAGATGCAGTAGCCTCAATGCTTTATCTCGATTATGCCCGCCAGGCAAGAGAGTGGGTGCCGAATGAATTTGGTGGCAGAGAAAACCTTGAGGCCGTAAATTTTTTAAAGGAATTTAATACAGCAGTGCATATTCAGTTTCCGGATGTAATGACAATTGCAGAAGAATCAACATCATGGCCGGGAGTAACGCATCCTGTAACCTCGGGTGGCCTGGGCTTTAATATGAAATGGATGATGGGCTGGATGCATGATACACTTAAGTATTTTAGCTACGACCCCATATATAGAAGTTATCATCAAAATAATCTTACGTTTAGCATTTACTATGCTTTTTATGAAAAGTTTGTATTGCCATTGTCTCATGATGAAGTAGTATATGGTAAGTACTCTTTAATAGAAAAAATGCCGGGTGATGAATGGCAGCGATTTGCTAACCTTAGATTGCTTTATGCATATATGTTTGGCACACCGGGTGCAAAGTTGTTGTTTATGGGTGGTGAAATAGCTCAGCAACATGAATGGCGTCACGACTATAGCCTTGACTGGCACGAAAACCATTCTCCTAATAACAATGGTATACAACTGTTGCTGAAAGATTTGAATGCGCTGTACAAAAACGCGGCCTTGCATGATTATGACTTTTCACCGCAAGGATTCGAATGGATAGACTTTAATGATACGAGCAACTGCGTGGTAAGCTGGCAACGAAAAGCCAAAAACGGAGCGTTCTTAATATTTGTTTGCAATTTCACCCCAGTGGTAAGAAATAATTACCGTATCGGTATGCCTAAGCCCGGATACTATAAAGAAGTGATGAATAGTGATGATAGTAAATATAATGGCAGCAATGTGCGTAACGAGACAATAATAGAGACCGCACCGATAGCAAGACATGGTAAAACACATTCTTTATCTCTTGCCTTGCCACCGCTGGCTGCAATAGTACTGGAGTGGACAGGCAGCAACTTTTAAAATAGTTGCAGCCTGTTATACATTTGTACCCAACTGTATAGATGTTTTTCCGTTTCAGGAGATAAAGCATTCTGCTGCAAGCGCCATAGCCAATTGTCTTTTGATGCTCCCGGAGTGTTTATTCTGGCTTGTGCATCTAAACCTAATATGTCTTGAATAGGCAATATGGCGGTCTGCGCTACCGATGCATAAGCAATGCGGCTTAATACTAATGACGCGTTTTTGGCATTTACTTTTATCCCGGTATAGTTTTGCAAACGCAGGCGATCTGCGGCACTGGTTTCTGTTTTAAACCAGCCTTTAGTAGTGTTGTTGTCATGAGTTCCCGTATATACTACACAATTTAGAGGGTAATTGTGAGCAGCATCTACGGATACCGGCATATTAGGCCCCCAGGCAAACTGCAAAAGCTTCATTCCCGGTAAGCCAATTTCATTTCTAAAGCGGTACACATCTTCCATATAGTCGCCAAGGTCTTCTGCTATAAATGGTAGTGCACCAAATTGATCTTTTACTATATTAAAGAAATGAGCGCCCCGCCCCTTTAGCCATTTGCCGTTCTCGGCAGTTCGTTCGCCTCCCGGTACTTGCCAATAAGATTCAAAGGCCCTAAAATGATCAAGCCTGATGATATCAAATAATTCCAGGTTTTTGCGAATCCTGTTCAGCCACCAGATGTAGTTAGTTTCTTTTAGTACTTCCCAGTTGTAAGTAGGCATATTCCAAAGCTGGCCGGTCTTGCTAAAATAATCGGGCGGAACACCTGCAACACCACTCATATTTCCATCTTTATCCAGGCAGAACATTTCCGGATCAGCCCATACATCTGCAGAGTCATAACTTACATAAAAAGGTAGATCACCAAATACTTCTATTCCCTTACTATTAGCATAGTGCCTAAGCTTTTTCCATTGCCTGGCCCCCATAAATTGTAGCCATTTTATACGATCGATGCCTTCTTCATGAAGACTTTCAAACTCTTTAAGCGCAGCCTTATCTCTTTTCCTGAACTCATCAGGCCATTTGTACCAAGGCAACCCTCTAAAGTGTCGTTTCAATTCAACGAACAATGCGAAATCATTCAGCCAATAAGATTGTTTTCTGCAATAATCCTTAAAGTCATAATCCAAAGCGGTAAAAGAGCCTTTGCAGTAGTTGGCGTATGCATCCGTACATATCGCTTTCCTTATTTTTTCTACTTTTCCATATTCTATTGTTTTTGAAAAAGGCAGCTTGTATGCTTTTAGTTTTTCCGCCGAAAGCAAGTTTTCTTCTGCTAACATTTCGGGGCTGATAAATAGCGCATTAATTCCCATTCCTGAAAAAGAACTGTACGGAGAGTGACCGCTTTTCCTTTCAGTAGGTGAAAGCGGGAGCAGTTGCCAATACTTCTGGCCGCTTCTGTATAAGAAGTCAACAAATGCTTTTGCTCCCGGGCCAAAGTCGCCGATACCGAATGATGAAGGAAGAGAGAATACCGGCATCAGGATGCCGGCGCTCCTTTTATTAGGCACATACTTATTTTTAAGAATTGCAAACGGAGTATCTGCGAATAATTCCTTAATTAGTAATGTGTCTGTTAGCTTGTTGACTTTTTTTGAATATAT
>JAFDXS010000486.1 GCA_018267795.1 Bacteroidota bacterium
ACCTTTCTCAGCGATTCAATGCAGCGTGCTATATTTTGCTCTTCATTGTATGTTATTATTACCGCGCTAATTTGTATCATAAAAGCCTACTCACTGCCCATAAATGCTTCTGGGCCATTGGTTTATTAAGCATTAATGCAATTTCAAAGTTATCATTTTCCTGCAAGTGCCTGAAATAATATTACATATACACCAAAATGTTCTCATCTTTGGTAAAAAAACAAGAACAAGTGCCACTACATTGGCTATTACCATCTATCAAAGGAATACCTGTACTTATGTACCACAGGGTTTGGCCTGGTACAAATGATGGCTTAACTATTAGCCCTGAAAAGCTGAAGCAACAGTGGCAATACCTGAAGAATGAGGGGTGTAGCACTCTATCCTTATCTCAATTTGTAGATATCGTAAAGAACAAGCTCCCCTACCCAAAAAAATCAATATTGTTGACTTTTGATGACGGGTATCGTAACAATCTTCAATATGTATATCCCTTGCTGAAGGAGCTGAACTGGTCTGCAGCATTCTTTATTATTGCAGATACACTTACTCAGACTAAAGATGAACCTGAAATAAACAGGAAAATGAACCTTCAGGAATTAAAAAGCCTGGATCCATCTATAGTGCAATTAGCCCTTCATGGCCTTCATCATGAGCATTTTTCCCGCCTTACTAATGAGCAGATACAAGAAGTTTTAGAACAATCTATACAGGCATTCGAAATGAGTTCTTTGCCCTTTCACAAGGTGCTTGCATACCCTTATGGTGATAGACCAAAGAATAAAAAACAGTTTGATGAATTAAAGAGCTGGATGAAAACAAATGGTATTGAGGCAGCCTTTCGCATAGGCAATAAGGTGGTTAAAATTCCTGCCCCGGATGTTTACGAAATAAAACGAATAGACATAAAAGGCACTGATACGATGGACCAGTTCAGAATAAAATTGAAGAAGGGAAAACTAAAACCTTTCTAAAACAACTTAAGGTTTTGCATTATCCTGTCTATATACTCAAGGTTTACTTTATCAGCAGCCTTATCATAGATAAATGAGAATTGCAGCTCTTTCCCATTATGATGTATAAAGTAGATCATACAGCGGTTTAAACCTGCTGGGTATATATGCGATTCAAAATGCAATACCACAGCCTGCTCAGGATAGTATTTCGATCTGTTGCAGGACAATAACCTCAGTGTTGAGTCACCCTGGTATTCCCTTAGTCTTAGCTCCAGGTCATCTTTTGCACAGTCTATATAGCTTTTATTATCCGTAAATAGCCCTTCCCGCACTGTTATCATGAAAACTACACCTGAATAATTATCATAAAAGATGCTTTCATTCTCTGCCGCTGAAGCGCTATCATGCCATTGTACCAGGCTATCATTAATAGTTAACTGGTAGCGGTAGGCATCATTACTTATTATATGCTGTGCCACAGCAGGGATCCCACTCGCAAACAGACATACTAAAAACAGGAAGCCATAAAGCCTATTCATACTATAGAGGTGTTACCCGATATTAGACAGCAAAAGTATCAATTCACATTTGTTATTAATATGCTGTGCTGATAGTTTCTAATGATACTAATCATCGAAAAAACAATTAATACTTATACTGGTTCAGCCTCCTATTTTCCGCCTTTATCATTATTGGCAGGGCAAAAAAACATATGCTAAGTAATTTAGTAGCTGAAAAGTGAGGAGATTATGGCTATTACATTTTCGGTAGATATTACAGGAAAAGAATTCGTGATTGAACGGTACAGAGCAGCAACCGGTGAAGTAAAATACTATGTAAAATCTTTCAACGGCATGAAAAGTGAAAACTTCTTCATGGAAAAGGATGACTTGGATGACAGGTGGCATATATCCGTTAATAGTCCCGTATCAAAAGATATTCATAAAATAGAATACGAGCTGTCCCAGGCCATAGTCAGTTTCAGGGCTATACTGGAAAACTAAGCATTTCCTTTTTGTGTTTTGCAACCGCTCTTTTGAGGGCGGTTTTTTTCATCCATCTCAGGGAGCTAAAAAGCTCCCAAAAATCACCCCGTCATTAACAAAATACCCGCTATTCAACGGTAATCTATTTCAACTACAATACCTACTTTTACATCATAACGATACAAAATCAAGACATTAACAATACGCACCAGAGAGTAACCTATGCATGCAAACATGCAACCTATCACTATGAAAAATGAAAAAGGGTAACTTAATAAGTTACCCTTTTTGTTATTATTCATTTTAATAAATATATTATTTTTAGATTGTATTCCTTTTGTATGCCCACTATTCTTGCACAGTCCACACCACTAACAACAGAAGAGCAAAGTTTGCTTCATGATATCTATAAAACAAGATTGCGCTACACAATAGCATTCTTGTCTGGCGCATACCTGCTAATTATGCAGGTCAATATCGGCCGGATTATTAAACCTTTCGTCTCTTCTTCATTTGCCGATTCGATAGCAGATTATGCGGTGATCTGTTGCTGGCTATTGATTACTACAATCTTTTTTGGCTGGATATTTTATAAGCGTGTTAATCCTTTTCGTAAAGATTATAAACAAG
>JAFDXS010000487.1 GCA_018267795.1 Bacteroidota bacterium
GCGGTCCACAGGGGCATATGGGTATGATGGTGCGCACATTTGTACAGCGTAGGAAGGACATTACAGAAGAGGAGTTGCTGGAGTACAATGCTTTTTGCCAGATGCTTCCCGGCCCATCTTCCACCCAAACAGTTATGCTCATTGCCCTGAAGCGCGGCGGTATTCCCCTGGCTGTTTTTACACTTATGCTATGGGTTTTTCCGGCTGCCTTGATAATGGGCGCTTTTTCATTCTTGCTTTTTTATATTGATGCCAGGGATATTCAAACAAACCTGTTCAAATTTATACAACCCATGTCGGTGGGCTTTGTTTGTTTCGCAGCAGCCCGCATGATGCGCAAAAGTATCAACCATCTTGCCACATGGGCCATAATGCTGTGTAGTATTGCGGCCACTATCGTGTTTCGCTCACCTTGGGTTTTCCCCATTCTCCTGGTGCTGGCAGGTACTACCAGCAATTTCAGTAACCGACGTATCCCGGATGCGCTGGAAAAGCCTAAGCGTATTAACTGGATTAATCTCTGGCTCTTCGCCGCTATATTTATTATTGCGGGTGTCATCAGTAGCGTCGCCACTGTTCATAAAGGACCGAGCTGGCGTTCTTACAATCTTTTTGAAAACTTCTATCGTTTCGGCAGTATCGTATTTGGTGGCGGGCAGGCCTTGTTGCCTATGATGCTCTATCAGTTTGTTTACAGACCACAGAAACATGGACACGCACCCTGGCTCACGTCTATGCAATTGCTTACAGGCTATGGCATGGTGCAGGCAGTACCTGGTCCGGTATTCTCCGTATGTTCTTTTGTGGGTGGTATGGCCATGAGTACCTATGGCCCCGCCTGGCAGGTGGTAGGTTGCATATTAGCCACTACCGCAGTATTCCTGCCCAGTACCTTATTGCTGTTTTTCCTGTTCCCTGTTTACCAAAATCTCAAACATCACGTTATCATCTTCCGCGCATTGGAAGGTATAAATGCCGCCGTAGTTGGCATTATCTGGGCATCAGGATTTGTATTGTTTAATTCAATTCCCTTTGAGTGGACAAATCTTGTAGTGGTAGTAATTACATTTAGCCTCCTTTACTTCACCAAGATACCTTCACCACTAATAGTAATTGGCTGGTTATTGCTTGGCTGGGCTATGTATATGTAACGCTTACTGTTCGTTTTCTTTCTTCAGTTCTGCTATGTCACCTATCAGCTGATTCACCGCGCCTATATCTGTGCCGTCATACATGCCGCGTATGCGTCCTGCGCCATCTACCAGTACCCAATATTTTGTATGGATAAAGTCGCTTTTTATATCTACTATCTCAGTGTCCACAGCCGTTACCAGGTAGCTGAAGCGTGCCATGTCGTATAGCTGCTTTTTATCCCCAGTCAAAAACATCCATTGTTTACTGTCTGCGTCAAATTTCTGGCTATAGGCCTTTAATGCTGCAACAGTATCCTTTTTCGGGTCTACGGTATGTGATAATATCATTATACCCTTATCTCCACGGTAGGCTTGATACACCTTGGTCATGTTCTCATTCATTCTCGGGCATATTCCTTTACAGGTAGCAAAGAAATATTCCACCACGCATATTTTACCCTTTACATCTTTGTTCGTAATCACCTTGCCATCCTGGTTCACAAAAGTGAAGGTGTCTATGCGATGCCCCGGGTTGCCGAGTGTAGGCAGTATCTTCTTCTGCTCATGACTTACTTTATAGAAATAGCCGAGAAAAACGGCGCTTAACAGAATAAAGAACGAAAGAAGGATCAGGGATATTTTATTCTTTTTCATCTTAGTTATACTACTACGTTTATCATTTTACCTTTTACATAGATGAACTTTTTAGGCTCTTTGCCTTCCAGCCATTTTTGTATTGTTTCATCGGCAAGCACTTCTTTTTCTACAGCGGCCTGTTCTGCATCTATGGGGAATTCCATTTCCACACGCGTCTTGCCATTCACTGCTACAGGGTATTTTTTAGTGTTATCAGTTACGTATTTCTCATCATACTTTGGGAAGAGCGCATCTACTACACTACTCTCATGCCCGAAGCCATGCCACAGTTCCTCCGCTATATGTGGCGCAAAAGCACTGATGAGAACAGTCAATGCCTCCAGTACATCACGCTTATGGCATTCCAGTGCAGATAGTTCATTCACGCATATCATGAACTGGCTCACCGCTGTATTAAAGGCAAAGCGTTCTATATCATCGCCCGTTTTCTTTATGGTCTTATGTATTATACGAAATTCAGCTTCCGTAGCTGCTTCATCATTTACTATCCATCCCTTTTGCTCATCAAAGTATAAGCGCCACAATTTTTTCAGGAAGCGATGTACACCTTCTATACCTTTAGTATCCCAGGGCTTGCTCACATCCAGCGGGCCAAGGAACATCTCATACATACGGAAGGTATCAGCACCATACTGATTGATGATATCATCAGGGTTCACCACATTATACTTACTCTTGCTCATTTTCTCCACCTCAGCACCGCAGATATATTTGTCTCCTTCTAAGATAAATTCGGCATTCTCATATTCCTGTCTCCACTTCTTAAAGC
>JAFDXS010000488.1 GCA_018267795.1 Bacteroidota bacterium
CTGCCCTCGATCCTATATCTACAGCCAGCGTGGAAGATCTGCTGCATGAGCTGAAGAATAACTATACCCTGATAATAGTAACGCACAACATGCAGCAGGCTGCACGTGTTAGTGATAAAACAGCGTTCTTCTATATGGGTGAGCTGGTGGAGTATGACGAGACCAAGCAGATGTTCACCAACCCTTCAGATCAGCGCACTCAAAATTATATAACCGGCCGCTTCAGCTAAGCGACAAAAATTATAGTTATAATGACCCAGTTGGAAAACGAAATAGCCGCACTAAAAACAGAGGTTGTAAATATGTGGATACTTGTTCAGAGTCAGCTGAACAAGGCCAAAGAATCGATGCTGAACTTCGACAAAGACCTTGCACGCGAGGTGGTGATGAAGGAAAAGCGTGTGAATGCTTATGAACTGAAGATAGACCGCGATTGCGAAAATATATTTGCCCTTTACTGCCCGGTAGCCGTGGACCTGCGCTTTTTGCTGGCTGTACTGAAAATAAATAATAACCTGGAACGCATAGGCGATATAGCCGAGGGCATAGCCAAGTATGTGATAGAAACACCGGTAAACTTTGAGAACAAATTGCTGGAAACTACACAAGTGCTGCGCATGTACCAGGAAGGTGTGAATATACTGATGGACACCCGAATAGCATTTGAAAAAGAAGATACGCAACTGGCACGCAGCATCTTTAAAAGAGATGAAGTGCTGGACCAGATAAACCGCGAAGCCAATGCTAATATAGCGGCGCTGATAAAAGAAGACATGAAGGTAATTAACGAAGCGCTGTACATACTCTCCATCATACGTAAGCTGGAGCGTGTGGGCGACCAGGCCAAAAATATAGCAGAGGAAATAATCTTCTTCGTAGAAGCAAAAGTGTTGAAGCACCAGGAATCTACGCTTAAGTAATATCTTTTCCTGTTATGGGGCAAAGGTGGGCATTAAGATTGTGTGTTGCACGCCTGCGATTCCCATAACAGGAAAAAATCTTCAAACGCCGGACTCTATATCCGGCGTTTCTTTTTATCGAATAATGCTTAGCGGAATCGTCTTTATATTCTTCTCAGAGCGCAATATACAGTAATACATGCCTGCCGGAAGATTAGTAATGGGCAGCAGCGTATGTCCGGCAGCAGCTGATGCAGTTATTTCTGCTACTTTTTGTCCTGTCACATTTACCAGTGCTATGTTAATATCTTTATCAGCAAAAGACATACTCCAGTTAATACGTACAAAAGTTTTTGCAGGGTTAGGATAAATAAATACTTCCGGGGCTACGGCAATGTTATTTTTTACTATCGATGGTGTATCAGATACAAGTGTGTCTTGCTTAAACATTTTTACACCACCATAGCTGTAGCCCAGTATCATTTCATACTTCCCGTCACCATCTATATCTGCTATAGTAGGTGAGCTGGCAAGTTTCATATAATCACCCCAATGGTGCAGGTTGCTGTATGCCGCATTAATAAATGAATAGCTTGAGTCAAGCTCCAGGTAGCGTGCGGCAGTATCGCCACCGCGAAAACCGGTGTACCTGTAAAGATTTCCTGAGGCGCTGCCCATAAGCAGGTACTCTTGTGCAGAATTATCCATTCGGCCTATATATAATGTACTAAGACGTTCGCCCTGGCTATCAACATAAGCATTGCCTAATGTCCTGGTTATTCGTCTAAGGCTTACGGTACCGGGCGCGGTGCTTGTGTTCTCATAGTAATAAACGGAGCCACCAAAGCAGCCTGATAACAGATCAGGCTTGCCATCTTTATTCAGATCATAAATAAATGGCGTTGCGTTGCCGCCCACATTTATATTGTTGTTTACTTCATCTTTAAGCTTTAGTTGTGCAAGTTGCCATATAGGCTGTACGCTGCCGGACGCAGCTACGTTTTTAAAGTAGGTAAATGATGGCGCATTAGGCGTATGCCCTATTATCAGGTCATCTTTCCCGTCGTTATCTATATCGCCGATGGCAGGTGCGCTGCCCTGGAAATTAAATGAATCCAGGTTCAGAAAATTACTTGTCACCAATGTAAATGATGGATGCCCCGCCGTACTGGTATTCCTGTAGTAAGATATACGAGAGGTATATGTACCGTAATAAATACTATCCCGTCTGAACCTTCCGTCAGAGCCAATAAAAAGATCAGACTTGCCGTCTTTGTCGTAGTCATATAGCAAGGGATGTGCATTAGTGCCGAGGTCTATAGTTTTATCCGTTAGGAAAGTATCGCTTTGATATTGGAAATCGGGTACGGTAAGTGTACCCTTGTTTTGCATATAGATGATGTTCTTGTAGTTTTCACCGTCCTTGTTAGGTGCTATCAATAAATCTTTAAGGCCATCCTGGTTAATATCTACGTTAAAGAGTGCCGGCCATTGCGGTAAGTTAACAATGTAGCCATGCGTGCCCCATGCAGTATCCTGCGCTATCATAGTATCTACCTTATGCCGGCCATAAGGTATTCTCCCGTTCTCCAGGTAAACAATATCATTAAACGATACGTTACCATCAAGGTAGTCTTTATCACCGTCCCCATCCATA
>JAFDXS010000489.1 GCA_018267795.1 Bacteroidota bacterium
GCCTCACATACGTGAGGCTCTTTTCTTTTTATATATAACCTGCTAAGCTGTAAGGCATGAAAATTGCTACCTTACAGTATACATACCATTACTGTTCATCTCATGAAACACCTATTATCACTGCTTTTTTTACTGTCGATTATTTCCTGTACTAAAAATTCTAAAGACCAATATGCTTTGCCCAGTAGCTACAGCAACCAGTCTGTAGGTGCATCAGCTAATGATATACTCAGTGCTGCAAAGTATACTTCAATAAACATAGAAGTACAGTACATGCCCGGCTACGCGCCAGACCCTACCGTGATGAATGATATAGTAGCGTATTTAAATGCTCTTTGTTACAAGACATCCGTCACATATACTACTACACAAGTAGCTGCCAACGGAAAGGTGCTCACCCAGAATGATGTAATGGACATAGAAAAGCAAAATAGAGCAACATACACATCGGGCAGTACTCTATCATTATACGTATTGATAACAGATAATAATTTCCTTAACAAGAATGTACTAGGTATGGCCTATCGCAATACTTCTATCTGTTTATTCGGTAAAACGATTTATGATAATTCAGGTGGCTTAGGCCAACCCAACCGCATAATAATGGAAGAGAATGTTTTGGAACATGAGCTGGGACATTTAATGGGCCTTGTAAACCTTGGTTCACCTATGCAGACCGCACATGAAGATGTTGCTCATGCCAATCATTGTACCAATAAGAATTGTTTAATGTATTACCAGGCAGAAACTACTGATATCATCAGTACTCTTTTGTCAAGCGGTCCGCCACAACTGGATGCCAACTGCATGGCAGACCTGCATGCTAATGGAGGAAAATAAACTTTTATCTTTTATTACGCTTTACTTCCGGAAGATAAGAGGCTTCTTCTGTCTTGCTTGAGTTTTCTACCAGCTTTTGTATCGTATTTATTTCTTCAGCACTTAAGTAGCGCCATTTACCCGGCTGCAGGTTGCCAAGAGACACATTCATTATTCTTATCCTTGTAAGTGTGCGCACTTCATAGCCCAGATATTCGCACATTCTTCTTATTTGCCTGTTAAGCCCCTGCGTGAGTGTAATGCGAAATCGTTTATTACCCTCCTGTCTCACAAAACATTTTTTTGTAACAGTATCCAATATGGGTACGCCATTAGCCATCTTCTTAATGAAATCAGGTGTTATGGCTTTATCTACGGTTACTATATATTCTTTTTCATGATTGTTTGCAGCGCGCAGTATTTTATTTACTATATCGCCATCATTGGTAAGGAATATCAACCCATCAGAATCCTTATCAAGCCTGCCTATCGGAAATATTCTTTTAGGGAAATTAATAAAGGAAATAATGTTTGTTTTATCCTTTATATCAGTAGTAGAGGTAACGCCAACAGGTTTATTGAACGCAAGATAAATTGGTTTCTTCTTTGCTTTTATTGGCTCACCGTCTATTTCCACACTATCGCCCGGAGCTACTTTAGCAGTAGATAAGCACAGCTCGCCATTGATAGTTACACGGGCCTGCTCTATAAGTTTATCAGCTTCCCGTCGGGAACAAAATCCAGAATTGCTGATGTACTTATTGATACTTACCAGGTCGTTTTTATCCAATGGCATGACTAAATATTAGTAAGGCTGTTGATTGCGGAAATCGCCTCTTTTCCAGGCTTCAAAAAAATCTGCCCAGGCCAGGGGATTAAAGATGTTCATAGGTTTCATTTGTCCATAGTAGGCAGCATCTCTTGCAGCCTGCGCCTGGTACATGGCCTGGCTTTCACGACCATTGCGTGGTAATGTATAAGCCAGTGCACGCAATGTATATTTATCTGTATTCCTTCTGGCTATTTCATATTGGTCGTTAGGGATAGACCAATGTGTAAAGGCATAGTCAAATTCTTTCTTTGTAGGCAATGGCCTTACAATAGTTTCAGGAAGATAAAAAGTATCCTGCACCATTGGCTCTATTAGCGAATAATATTCCCCCTTTATATCCTTTGGTATAACAACTTCCCTCGGCCGAAAACCGATTTCAGAAAATTGAAGTGTATCACCTTTAAAACAAACAATAGTAAACACACCTAAATGGCTGGAGATCACACCTCTATTCTGGCTTTTCACCAGTACTGTCACGTTAGGTATTACACGTTGGCTGTCAGGTGTCATTATAATACCGTTTACCTGTACCACATTTGGAATTGCATCTTGCCCAAAAGCTTTAATACCTGCAACGCTGAAAATGAACACAAAACAGTATGATAACCAACGAAACTTCATGACTTGCAATTTACACCCTTTTATGTTTTTTGGGGTATTAAAGATTAATCAAAAAAACCAATCCAACAATCGATTTTATTGGCAATCATTTGTCAACAAAGAACGACACTTTAGCGTATTTTTGCAGCAGATTTTCAGCACTTTAACAAAGGTTTACATGATAACGAAAGAAGCGGTAATGGCCGCATTGAGCAATGTACAGGAGCCGGATCTGGGGAAAGACCTCGTGACCCTGAACATGGTACAGGATGTAGCTATAGAAGGTAAAAATGTTTCAT
>JAFDXS010000048.1 GCA_018267795.1 Bacteroidota bacterium
TGAGTAATCCGCTACAGGATACATATCAGGTTGCTGAATATATTTTTTATTAACAGTATCGTAGATACCTGTCTTATACCAGTTATCCATTGTAGAAAGTGCATTTCTGTTTGCAACAGAGCTGTTGATTGTAGCACGCATACGAGCTACATGGCCTTTTGTAAACATAAGTTTACAATCAGCATAGTTCATTATGTTCTGCACATTTACAGTATCAGGATAATCAACAAGAGAATCGACACCCGGTATTGTACTTGGGTAAACTTTAAAATAACCCTGTGCGCAAGTACTGTCATATAAATCGCAACCAAACTGATTGCCATGAGTAGGAGGGGTATCGTCTACGTCATCATCGCTGCATGGAACACCATGATCTGCACCAGCGAAGTTGTAAGGGCCAAAAGTGTGAGACAGGTTGAAATAGTGACCTACTTCATGCGGAATAGTAGCGCCATCGCCATTACCTACAGTAGTAATGAACATTGAATTGGTCATAACGCCATCGCTGTAAGGGTTAGCCGCTGCTGAAGGAGGTAAAACTGCATAAGCAGCTACGATACCACCACCCTCAGAACCTAAACCAATGAAAGCCTCTACCCATATATTCATATAAGTGCCCGGATCCCACTGATCAAATTTTGCCTGATCGTCACCACCATAAGTAAGGTATGATGTACGCCTTGTAATACCTCTTGTAGGATTTCCTACTGGGTCTTTAGTAGCAAGCTGGAAGTGGAAGTTGGCATCACCAACATATTTCTTAAATGGAGGAATAACGCCAGATGTATCATTTTTACAATTGTAAAAATCATTCAGGTTAGTAAGCATTGTGTTTATCTGCGCATCGGTTACATTTTCAGCACCATAATCATGTATTACGTGTACTACTACCGGTATTATAGTGAGTGTATCACTCATTAAAGCGGTAGTTTTCATGAACTTGCGAAGCCTCATAGCGCTAACATAGTTATCCATGTCCTTTTTCATCTGCGCTTCATACTTAGCAACGGCATCAGGGTTCGCCTGCTTTATCTTTTCATACTCTGTGTATGTCTGACAAAATTGTGCTTTAGCGTTGGTACAAGCAAGACTTAAACCGGCCAAAAGGAGTAAAATAGTTTTCCTAACCATTTTTATTAATTAAATTATTATATATTATATAGTAATGCAAGCTCCAAAGATAAATAATCCTGTTAAGAAAATGCAAATTTCATACTAATCGCAACATATTAATTATTAATCATTAACTTCTCCGTCACTGTTTTATTAGCGATGGTTACTGTAACAAAGTATATGCCTGAAGATGGGAATATCCTTGCACTTAAAGCCTCTTCAATATGTGAGTTTGGTGCATAGCTGCCATCTTTTTGATATATTGCCTTGCCTGTAACATCACGGATAATATAATTTGCCATGCCATCTGATGCAGTGGTAAATACAAGTTTACAATCACCATTTGATGGATTAGGATAAATCTCTATACCACCGGGTGTGGCAAAAACTTCACCAACCTCTGTCGTATAAGGGCTAACCTGAATCTTGTCCATATACAAATTATTTCCATTTGAGCCTGGCCAATAGCGGAACTTAAAGAATACCTTATTAGAACGATAAGCTACAGGTACATTTATAGTTTGTGCCTTCCATTGACTCGCAGTAGTAGGTATAAACTCTGCGCTTTGTGAAGAGTTATTAAGCAACGCGGTACCCTTAAGAGTAGTGATCGGTTTCCAAACGTGGCCGCATGAGGTACTTACTAGTATCTGCATTGAGTCCTGTGCACTTCCTGTACCCATTCTATATGAGCCACTTGTATAAAAGTTAAGATTTACATCGCCACCGGTTCCTACAACTGAGGTCAAATCATAAGCAGGGCTGATAATATCATCATAATCGCCCACCGGGGTACCGGTTTTATTTTCAGGAGAAGTTCGATCATCATAAGAACGGTAACGCACACAAGCGCCATCACCATAACCCGCACCGTTATACCAATCCCATTTAAACTGGTTGTTATAATAGTTAAACACAGGCCATTTAGCCATATCTGCAGCAGTAGCAAACTCTTGTACCGAACCGGCAGGAAGTGTAGCATTATCTGCCACATATACTGCCTGTGTATTGGTTATAGTACTGCTGCCAGTGTTATTGCCGGTGGCAGTAAGAGATACAGTAACCCAACCCGGAGTACCAAACTGAGTGCTTACCGTACCCATGCTGGTAGATGTTGGTACAGTGGCATCGTTAGAGAATGTCCATGATACACTTGTGATGGTATCGTTCCAGCTGCGGTTCTTAAAGGTAAACTGAGTGCCGTCGCCTGCACAAATAAAGAATGCGCGATCTGTAGTATATGGCGTACCTCTTTCTACTGAAAAATCCGCTACCGGTGCTAAATCCGGCATTGGAGCAAGAGCACCCGTCTTAGCAAGGTTAGCCGGAGAATAAAGAGTGCTTCTGCCTGCTATGCTATTAGTAAGTGCAAGGCGCATACGCTCTACCTGCCCTTTGGTAAACATACGCTGGCAGTAGGTATAGTCCATTATATTCTGAGAGTTAGTAGTATCAGGATAATCAACAACTGAATCGATACCTGATATATTCTTGTATGTTTTATAATAGCCTGTTGCACAGGTTGCATCATATAAAGAAGCTGGTGTGCAACCTGTGGGTAAGTGCCCCATAGTAGGTGGGGTATCATCTACCTCATCATCGCCACAGGCTACATTTGGTGCATTGGTATTTCCCCATGGATGCTCCAGATTCAACACATGGCCTATCTCATGAGGTATTGCTTTATCATAATTAAGGTAAGAGTACAGCCCTATCACCCCATCATAATACGGCATATAAGCTGCAGATGAAGGATAATACGCGTATGCCGCAGCACCTGCCTCAGCGCCTGAGAACTGATTGATAAACCATATATTAATATATGAGCTTGGTGGCCATTGGTCTAATTTAGATTGGTCGCCTGCATCATAAGAAAGATATGACTGGTGATGAGTGATACCCTTAGTAGGATTACCATTAGGATCGATAGTAGCCAGGTGAAGACGGATACGTGGATTACCTACATATTTTTTAAACGGGGCAATAACATCGGAGGTATCACTGTTCTCCCCCCTGTATATAGTTGCCCAATTGCTTACAGCAGCAAAAATATCATCGTCATTCAAATACTCATTACCATAATCGTGTATGACATGTATGACAATAGGAATATCATAAACAGTGGTATCGGGACCAGATGTAAGCTTTGCAAACTTTTCGAGGTTTACGTGCTGCATGCCATCTTTAATGGCTTTATCTAATTGCTGTTCAAAAGCTGTAATTTCAGGATGTTGTTGTTTTAATCTCTGATACACTGCGTCGGTAGCACACGAATTCTGTGCGTTACTGATTGTTGCAAAACCGCTTGCAGCAAGCAGTAACATAAAAAATTTCTTCATTTAACTGTTCCGGATAATATTAATTATAAAAGAAAATTAAAGTAGCGTAAAGGTAAGGCATATAGTTAAGGGCTATATCTTATCCTCTGTCATAAGAATATCACTTATTCGTTAAAGGAATCATAACACATAATTTAAAAACGCACTATAAAAAGGCTGAAAATGTTTTAAAATATGCTTTTACGGGTGGCTCATTATATTATTCATCAAATTAGGATAAACAATAGCTTCTATAAAAAACAATCCCCACTCAGCAGGTGGGGATTGTTGTAAGCCTCGAAATAGGGTTGTATAGGCTTTTAGTGACAAGTCTTTATAGGAGCATTTTTCTGGAAAAGCTTAAGTATTATTTTAAGGCTGATAGCAGCGTAACATTACCTTGATAATTTTGCATGTATCCATTTTTAAAGACAGCTTTTATTGTATATACATATACACCTACGGGTTGAGCTACAGAATTAAATTTGCCGTCCCATCCCCTACCGTTTACGTTCTCGGTTTCAAATATTTTTTCTCCCCACCGGTCATATATATCCATGTGAAAAGCCGTAACCCCGGCAGATAATAATTGTCTTGGAAAGAAATAATCGTTTATACCATCTCCATCAGGAGTAAAAGCATTGGGGATAGCTATATAGCAATCAGGCTTTACAAATTGTGAATCAGTCGTTGCACAACCATGATCTGAAGTTACCTTTAGCCAGTACACTGCAACTTCTGAAACATCTATAGTTGCGTCTGTAGCACCGGTGCTCCATAAATTGCTATAGTTATAGTCCCCTGCATGATTGCTTAATGTTATCCCCCCGTCACCCGGACATATAGACGTATCCGGGCCGAGATTTACAATTGGGTAAGGATAGACATTGATTGAATCGATATAACTTGCAGAAGGACATGCGGGGTAATGAGCCAATACGTTTATTATCATTTTTCCCGGCTTATCGTAAGTATGTATGATGATATTATTTTTTAGCAACTCAGTGCTATCACCAAAGTGCCATAATAAGGTATCAGGCAATTCGCCTGTGTAAGATGGGGTTAGCGTTACAGGCACACCTACGCATACTTCATTTATGTTAGGAACAAACGAAACATATCCTAAAGAATCAACTCTAATTGTAGTGCTGAAAGTATCATTACAGGGCATACCTGTAAGTAAGACCCTATACTTGCCCTGCTGTGTATATGTGTGGACAGGCGCAGCTAAAGAAGACGTGCCTCCATCCCCAAAATCCCATATATAATCTGCAAACCCCAGCGACGTATTTTTGAATGATACAGGATTATTTATGCAGGCCAATGTATCTGCAGTGAAAGATGCTGTATATTTTGGCGGATATACAACGATGGGCATCGTAGTATCGCAGCCATTATGCAAAACATGCACACTGTAGGTACCCACAACAGTACCAAACAATGTATCGCCTTCATTTTTTACAGTGTGAGTTTGTAACACTTTATTTGCAGCATCCAGCCAGGTATAGGTGTAAACGCCCGTGTCTCCTGGCATAGGTTGTATCCATGCGTATGCATTATTAGCATCTTTACAGCCGTTAAATGAACTTAGCAAAGGAATTTTGCTCGCAAATACGACGTTGAATGTATCTGTATGATGCACACAGGGAGCGGTAGTATAAGACACCCAATATTTTCCTGAATTGTAAACAGTATGCCTCGTGGACTTCACACTATCTTCCCATATATAATCCCAACCTACATTATCAGCTACTAAAACGCTGCTATCGCTAAAGCAAAGTTTGACGTCACGGCTACGGTATAGGGTATCGCGCCTGAAAACAGCAATAACATTAGGCAAGCCTAATGATGCATCCGTACCGCTATCCAGCATGACGGCGTTGCTTACGTATCCACATCCCGGAGCAGGAAGATTAGGATTTGGAATGACACCTAAAGCATTAGTTCCAAATACAGTGAAATAAATTTTACCATCCGGTGCAAGTTTGGTTTGACCATATGCTTCTCCCAAAGTTCTCTTTGATGCTAATATGGTAGCAGATACACCCGAACTTAAATCAAACTGGTAAAGAGAATCGATATTAGTCAGATAAATTTTTGAATTATCAGAAGAGAAGGAAGCGCCATAGCTACTAACAATACTCAAGTTCATGTTTTTTGTCGCTGTTCCTGTAGCAGGGTCAAAATCGTATAATACTGCATAACCAGAACCGTAACCACACGCTACAAGTTTCTTTCTGTTCGGTGAAACCTTAATAATCCCTACTGGAGCTAAACATCCAACTGCAGAGGTAACAGGTGTTTTATTTAAACCGGAGCTCGTTATTTCAAAAGCTTTTAAACTACCCGTAGTGTTGCACGTAAGTACCCACACATCGCAATGGTCTCCTACCACTGCTGTTAGCTTCTCCGTATTATTTGAATCAAGTAATATAGCGCGCCTGCCCGCAACAATATCTCCCATGCCGGAATTCAAATTCATGTCCACAACACTGTAATAAAGTCTGTATGCAAGCGCACCCAATTCGAAAGATGTTTGTGAAAACACATAGTATTTGCCAGGACTATCCGGCATAGGTACAATCAAGGCCCCCTGAGAAGTGCTGGCTGTAGGAGTAATCAATGAGCTATCGGCTATGGCCCTTATTCTGGGGTCTGTGATAAGCGTGTCGCCATTGGGCATCACATTTCCGAGCCTGTCCCAGACTATAGAGCCATCTGTATAAAACAATAACTTTCCTTTATCGTCGCAGACACTTGCGCTACCTTCCCCAAAACCTTGTATCGCAGTCGTTATAGCTACCGGGCTGCCACTGTTAAAATCAATACCCGCATAATTGCCAAATGCCCATACGTTTTCCTGTTGTGCATTGGCAGTTGAATGCAATAAGAAAGTAAGGGTTATATATAGCAAAAGCCTATTCATTTCCGGCAGTATGTTTAAATGTTATCGTATTAAAGTGATATCACCTTTCCTGAAATTCTTATTAGCCCTGGTACCTGCATCGAAATGAATAATATACTGATATGAACCAATCTCTTGCCGTACACCATTAAATGTGCCATCCCAGCCTTCCTCAGGTCTGTAACTCATATATATCATCTGCCCCCAGCGATTAAATACCTCCATTCTATAATTTCTGATTTTACAACCCGACTGAACAATGGGTCGGAACATATCATTCAATCCATCTCCGTTTGGTGAAAATGCTGATGGAATCTCTATAGCGCAATCGCATAGCTCTGTGCTTACATTTATAGTATCTGAAAATTGGCAAGGGCCTGCTGTTACTGTTACCCAGTATGCACCAGTATCCTGTACTAAAAGTGTATTGTTAAACGTACCGTTGCTCCATATAGCTACTGCCTCAGCAGGAACATCAGGCTGTAACAATAGCTCTATAGGCTGACCATTGCATAACGAAGTATCATTGCCTAAATGCGGCGGAGGAACAAAGGCTACCGTTACAGAGTCTGATGCACGACATTGCGCATTGCTCGTTACTAGTGAGTATTCGCCTGATTTTGTAACGATGTAATAGCTATTGGTGCTGCCATCCTGCCACAGGTAGTGTGTACCCCTGACAAGCGAGGTGCTGAGCTTATAAGGGAACGGCGCTTCGCAGAATGTAGTATCAGGACCTAAAGAGAAATTTACGTTGACTTCATTTACAACAAATGTGTCTACCCTTATATGGCAATAGGTTTGCGCATGTACATAATAGGTGCCAGAATTCCAAATTTTACGAACAGAGTCTGTATTGCCATCATTCCATAGATATTGAAAATAACCTGTGGGACCATGCAATACAATACTATCTTTTAATGGCAAACAAATAGTAGTATCAAAGCGTAAGTAAGCGGAATCTCCAATAAGGGGTTTAACATAATCTGCGCCTAAAGCATAAGGCAACAACTCTGAACCCGGTATATAAAGAGGTGACCCGGTAGCACATAGTGGCGAAAGTAAAGAAGGCGGTGGTGAACTAACTACGATAACATGAGGCTGAAAATCGCAAGCTGCACCTTTTACGTTTGGGTAGTTAATGCAGCCTATATATGGAATAGTATCATTAGGCTCTACTTCCGGTGGGCAGTAAGCATCGTCAGCAGGTAAGTAAATTTTGCCATCCGGCCCTAATCGTAACGGTGGAGATATCATCCCTCCCCAGAAATAATAAAATTGCTGTGGTAGCTGAATACCTGAACTAACAATTGCAGCAGGTGTGGAAAGATTTATTTCATATTGATGAATGTGGCCAATATATGGCTGAATGCCACTCATGAAGCCACTACCCGTATCAGAAGATGTGAAGTACAACTTTGTATTATCGGGAGAAAAGCAAACACCATAAGGAAATAAAGAGTAGGTGTTGTCAGAGTCCAGTACCAAAGTGTTAGAAATTTTACCGGTATTGGCATCAAAGTCAAACAAGGTGACTGCCTGATTTGGGGTGAACCCCCAGCCAGCCATTGCTAATTTTTTTCTGTCAGGAGAAACCGCAAGACAACTTGCAAGAAAACCATCAAAGCTGGCAAAAATGCCAGCTCTGGATTGTACAACCGCTGTATCAATGCCATCAGTTGTAATGTGATAGGATTTAAACAATGTATCAGAAGCATCGTGACTGATGACCCAGATATCGCAGTTATTACCAGGTACTGCAATAGCTGTGAGAGCAAGGTTAGAATCAATGGGAGTATTTCTTGTACCTGGCACAACATCTCCCAGCCCTCCATCAAGCGAAAGATCAATAATAGTATAAGACAATACAACTGTCGGGAAAACCCCTTTAACGCTAAATAAGTAATATTGATTAGGATTGCTTAATACAGGTACTATTAACAATCCTTGCTGAGCGCCCCATGTATCTGCAAGAATATAGCCATTAGGCATAACATTGTGATTTCTATTCCAGATTGAGTCACCATCTGAATAAAAAAGCAAACGTCCATTATTATCACAAACACTTGCAAAGCTTGTCTCATTGGTATGACCTGTACACCAAAATACTTCTATACCCGATTTTACCTTTACAGGACTGCCGCTGTTGAAATCAAGTGCACTGTCCATTATACAAGGCCATACATAATTCTCTTTAAGGTTCCAGCCTGGTTGTGAGAACGCGGTGTTAGCATAAATCCCTGATAACAATAGGGCTATAAAGTAAAACTTCCGCATACTGTAATGTTTTAGTATTTGAGTGTAACCAAAAATACCTTTACAGCAAGTGCTTAATTACAGTATAAATACCGATTTTTTGATTGAACAGGAGACGCTATTTTTATAGGGGAGATATATCTTCCTAAAAAGGCCCCGAACAATAAATCTTAGTATATATGGAAGTACAAAATATTTTCAAATTTAAATGTGCAATATTTCTAACTTCCTTATTAATTATCAGTTCAATTTCTACTTATGCACAGGAATTGAAGTCTTACCAGTCGCACGAGTTTACCTATACAAAAAACGACACGGGTCGCATCTTTGGCCTGATTAGTAAGGCTAAAAACATGCTCATTACTTCAGATAGCGCAGTTATATTGCTAAATGAGGCATTAGCGCAAAGCGAGCTACTTGGATTTAATGATGGTATAGGGCAAGCATATATGGGTCTTGGGGCCAGCACAATAGCTAAAGGAGATTATGATCGTGGCATTGAACTGTATAAAAAGGGACTACCCTTTTGTGAAAAAGCTGTTTTCCATACTTATCTCCCAGTGATGATGTGTAATAATATAGGCATTGCCTGCATGTATAAGGAAAGGGATAAAGCAGGTATATTTTATTATTTCAAAGCATTGGATTATTACAGGAAGCTAAATATAGCACGGCCTGATATATTGTGTGTAATATATATAAACCTTGGCCTCGCATGGATGAAAGAACGACAATATAACCAGGCTATATACTATGAAAAAAAAGGAATTCAAATTGCGTTAAGGAACAAAGACTATATAAAAGTTGCTAATGCATATACTTCATTGGGGGGCATTTATATTCAAAAAGGGGATACGCTTCCCGGGCGTAGGTATTCGCAAATGGGCATTGATATAAGCAATCAATACCTTAATGACTATGACAGAAGCATTTTACAATATTGCTCATATCTGAACCTGGGCATAAGCTATCAGCACCAGGACCCGCAAAAAGCGTTGCTATATTACAAGAAGGCACTTGCTTTTGGAAATATTACCCCCTTCTACTCAGACATAGGTCCTTACACAGGAATTGGTGTTATATATATAAACATGAAAAATTATAAGCTAGGGAAAAAATATTTGCTGGCGGGCTTAAAAAATGCGCAGGTGAAAAATCAACCTGGTAGCGTGAGAGACCTTAGCTTGCTATTATCTGAGGCTTATGAAAATACAGGAGATTATAAGAATGCTTATGCGTATCACAAGCTCTACTCAGCTACTGCAGATAGCCTAATGGACTCTACACGTATAATGGCCAACCATGAACTGGAAGTAAAATACAGAACGAGTGAAAAGGACAAAGAGCTGGTATCGGAAAAGCTACAATTAGCGCAGCAACAAAGTGTGGTAGCCAAGAAAAATACACTGATAACAGGAACCATATTCGGAGCGCTTCTAATTCTTGCTGCATTTTCAGTCCTGGTATTTATAAGTAAACACCGTCAGCGGCTTCAGGCAGAAAAAATCAAGAACCTGGAGCAGGAAAAGAAAATCATCCATCTAAAAGCACTTGTAAAAGGTGAAGAGAAGGAGCGGACACGTATAGCAAGAGAATTACATGATGGCGTAGGTAGCCTGTTATCTGCATTTACAATAAGCTTCCAGGCACTGGGAAATGAAAACAGTGATATAGCAAATACACCTAACTACATTAATAGCT
>JAFDXS010000490.1 GCA_018267795.1 Bacteroidota bacterium
CCCGCGGCATAGAAATGGCCACCATAATTCTCCAATAGCTCACGGCATTCGTGAATGGCTTCGTATATATTGAAACCGCTTACTGAACGTGCAGAACCTGTTACTTTATCATTGGATGATGTAAGCACGATGGTGGGGCGATAATAATGATCTATAAGGCGGGACGCTACAATGCCTACAACTCCTTTGTGCCAATGCGGCTGATAAAGCACTGTAGATTTGCGCTGTATCATTACATCATCATTCTGAATGAGTGATAAGGCCTCCTGTGTTATATTCTTATCTACTTCTTTGCGATCAAAATTATCTGAATGCAATGCAGCGGCGAGTGGTATTATCTTCTCTGCATCTGTTTCTATAAAAAACTCTACGGCTTTGCGGGCATCATCCATGCGGCCGGCAGCATTTACGCGCGGACCTATTACAAATACAAGATCGGAAATACGCAGGGGCTTTTGCACGCCTGCAAGCTCCTTCAATGTGTGTATAGCAAGCGATGGCGATTCATTTACTTTCTTCAGTCCAAAGTGAGCCAGTACGCGGTTCTCGCCATCTATAGGTACTATATCGGCAGCTATGCTGGTGGCTACAAGGTCCAGATACTGATATACATCGTCCGCAGGCAGCTTCCAGTGTTGTGCGAGGGCTGTGATAAGCTTAAAGCCTATGCCACAACCACTTAGTTCTTTATAAGGATATTTACAGTCCGATTGCTTGGGATTAAGTATAGCTACTGCCGGTGGTAACTGATTGTCGGGCAAGTGGTGATCACAGACAATGACATCTATACTTAATGATTGGGCATACTTAATAAGCTCTGCAGATTTGATGCCGCAATCGAGCGTAATGAGTAAGGTATAGCCATTGGCATGTGCATAGTCTATACCTGCTTTCGACACACCGTAGCCTTCGCGGTAGCGGTGGGGGATATAAAAAGATAATTCGCCTTTGTAATGTTTCCTAAGGAAAGAGTAAACAACTGAAACGGCCGTAGTGCCATCCACATCATAGTCGCCATATACCATTATGCGCTCATGCCATTCCATAGCATCAGTGATGCGTTTGACGGCTGTATGCATACCCTTCATAAGAAAAGGATCATGCAGCTGGGAAAGCTCAGGACGGAAGAAAGTTTTAGCTGTATCGTAGTCGCTAATGCCACGTACGGCCAAAAGGCGACACAGTGCAGGATGTATCTTCAGTGCATCGGAAAGTGCAGTGATGTTGCGCTCTTCTGCCGGTTTAAGTGTCCATCGTTTATCAGGCCTCATTTCCGGTTTCCAATTGTTGCACTGCGTGGTAATACTCATTTACCCATGTATCCAGTTGCTTGTTAAATTCGTCCTGCTTAGTGTTTTCAAAAAAATCGCCTTGCTGCATTATACGCTGCAGGAGTTGATCCTGGTTCTGTATGCAATGCAGGGCAGTATTGTATGGTGTATGGCTGAATGATACCATTTCGTAAACAGAGACAAACTGCTTAGGATAACGAAGGCCCAGCTCTTTTTCAATTTTCTTACGCTGCAGGAAGTTGGCATCCGCCACCTTATCGCGCATCTCTACAAAGTTTTGCAGGGCAAGTTGTGCTACTGCATCGCCGTTAGGCTTCCTCTTTTCTTCGTATGTTTTTAATATAGTGGTCCAGTCGTCACCGTGCTTATCGAGCAAAGAAGAAAGTACTGAGCAATCTTCAAAACCCGCATTCATGCCCTGGCCGTAAAAAGGCACAATGGCATGTGCAGCATCCCCAATGAGTGCATTCTTATCGCTGAAATGCCATGGGAAGATGTGCGTGGTGATGAGCGACGCAGTAGGATTATTATAAAAATCTTCCATCAGCTCCGGCATCAATGGCACTGCGTCGGCAAAGTTTTTATTGAAGAAGGTAGTAAGGCTGCGTGGAGATTGCAATTCCGCAAAGGAGTTTTCGCCCTCGAAAGGCATAAACAAAGTGCAGGTAAAAGTACCGTCGGTATTAGGCAATGCTATCATCATATACTTGCCACGCGGCCATATATGCAGTGCGTTCTTTTCCATAAGCCATCGGCCATTTTCGGCAGGCATTATGTTCAGCTCCTTGTAACCATATTCCAGATAATGCTGTGAAGCATTTACCTTATCCATATAAGTATAGCTATTGCGCAATGCAGAGTGCGCACCATCTGCACCAAAAAGCAAATCGGCATCCAGCGTTTTTTCAGTGCCACCGGGCAACTGGAAGTAAAGGCGGTTAGCTGCCACATCTACCTTAGTGCAGCGGTGTTCAAAGTATATTTTTACGCCCTGCTCTTCGGCAAGGGTCATTAATTTTCTATTTAGCTCACCACGGCTTACAGAATAAATAGCTTCATTGTTCTTGCTATAAGGCTGAAAGGCACTGGTGCCATCGGCCTGGTGCAGGAAGCGGCCATACATGGGTATTGCCAGCTCTTCCATATCTTCTTTAAGCCCGGCAAGTGCCAGGGCATTCCAGCCACGGGTACTCATAGCCAGATTAATAGACCTGCCGGCAGCAATATTAGTGCTGCGCATATCGGGACGGCGCTCA
>JAFDXS010000491.1 GCA_018267795.1 Bacteroidota bacterium
CAGAGGAACCAAACAATCCCGATGATCGAGAATAAGAGGTTTTTTCTCATAGATATTTAGGTTTTTGTGAAAAAAAAAGATGAATCGCCCACCGCAGATTTTGTATTCAGCGTCCTTAGTTATTATCCTATCGTGTGTGCCAGGAATCTTTATTCTTATCCTCTCAGATGAATCATTGAAAAGCGAACATGTAAATTTTCGATAATAAATTGAAAAAAATTAGAGGGAAAACCCTCGGTTAAAAAAGGGATTATTTTTTTTCATTGATTTTAGTAATTTGGCATTCAGCAAGCAATAAATTAAATAGCACCAATTCTGCCCTATTGCTCTTTAAATGCTTGCCAGCTAACATTTACAGCTAACGGTGACCTGAAAATTTTACCGATAGTTTTTATACTCAACCCCTACACTATGATTAAAGACCCGTGCATACATGTGGCTTATGCAGATGACCATGCATTAGTGCGAACCTCGATTCTCTCCTACATTCAAAATCTTGGTGGTATATGTGCAGATATAGAAGCCAATAATGGTTTAGAACTTATTAAACAACTGGAATATGCAGCAAAGCTACCTGATGTTGTTATGCTCGACATTAATATGCCGGGCATGGATGGCTTTGAAACCCTGCAATATTTAAAGCAAAAATGGCCGCATATTAAATCTCTTATACTTACTGCATTTGAAGCTGAGTGGCATTTGATAAAGATGATAAACATAGGTGCTAACGGCTACCTGCTAAAGAACTGCAATCCCCGTGCAATAAAGCAAGCATTGGAAACTATACATGAATTTGGGTTTTACTATGCTGATGCTGCTGAAGAGCATTTTTACAATAAGGTGCAAGATGGTAAGATAAAGTTGCCCCATATTTCGGAAAAAGAAATGGAGTACTTAAAATATTGCCCCACAGATATGAGCTATAGCCAGATAGCTGTACAAATGAATACTACAGTAAAAGCAATAGAAGGATGTATGGCCCGCCTCTGCGAGAAACTGCATATAAAGGGACGTATTGGCCTGGCGATGTTTGCTATTCAGTTTGGCTATTCGAAGATAGATACAAAGGCTATTAGTAAGATAGCTATTGGACTTAAAAAGTGAATGGATTTCCAGGTGTCGGGCGGTAGATCGCAATCTTGCCAAATACTATCCGAGCTGGTGCATTTATATTTTTTAAGAATTGATTGTTCTTAATTGGTTTCTATTTAGTTCTAATTGCTGGCATGATGTTTATGTTGTTTACCTTCTGATTCCAGGTATCTATTAAGGTTTCTATACATGAATATGATCACTGTAAAATACGCTGGTATTTTACCTGGTTTAATACATGGCTTAATACGTACAAATAACAAGCTAAAAATAATTTTCTCAAAGCATTTTTATGGAAATGGAAAACGGAAATCTAAAGAATTCGGACCAGGAAGCAGGCATAGCAGAAATTAAATCTGACGTGGCCGTACTTGCCCAACCTCAAATTGAGAAAAAACGGAAAAGAAAAAATGGGGAAGTAAGCCACAGAGAGAATTTTCCTGCTGAGACGCCCGAGGTACTGGACAAAGAACTTTTGCGTGTTCTTATGGAAGTGCGAAATGGCAATTTCAGTGTGAGAATGCCCATTGACCAGGTTGGTATTTCCGGGAAAATATGTGATACTTTAAATGAGATCATTTCTATAAATGAAAAGATGACCCGGGAGTTTACCAAGGCGAGCAATACGATTGGTAAACAAGGGAAGCTAAACCATAGGCTTGAAGTGCCGTTTGATAAGGGATCCTGGACTACGGGCCTGGAATCTCTTAATACATTGATATCAGACCTGGTTCATCCAACCATAGAGATAGCCGGCGTTATAAGCTCGGTGGCAAAGGGTAACCTTTCCCAGGAGATGCCATTGCAGATAGGAGACCATATGCTGCAGGGCGAATTTGCGCGCATAGCAAAAGAGGTGAACGATATGGTGAAGCAATTAAACCTCTTCTCAATGGAAGTGACGCGCGTGGCACTGGAAGTGGGTACGGAAGGCAAACTGGGCGGACAGGCAAAAGTAAAAGGCGTAGGTGGTGTGTGGAAAGATCTTACAGACTCTGTAAACCAGATGGCAAGTAACCTGACTGCGCAGGTGCGTAACATTGCCGAGGTAACAACATCTGTTGCGAAGGGGGATCTTTCCCGAAAAATCACGGTGGATGTGAAGGGCGAAATACTTGAGCTAAAGAATACCATCAATACGATGGTGGATCAGCTTAACTCATTTTCTTCTGAAGTGACGCGTGTGGCACTGGAAGTGGGTACAGAAGGTAAACTGGGCGGGCAGGCACAGGTAAGAGGTATAGGTGGTACCTGGAAAGATCTTACGGACTCAGTGAACCAGATGGCCAGTAACCTTACGGGGCAGGTGCGTAACATTGCTGAAGTAACTATTGCAGTGGCCCGCGGTGACTTGTCGAAAAAAATTACAGTTGACGTAAAAGGGGAAATATCTGAATTGAAATATACCATCAATACGATGGTGGACCAGCTAAACTCGTTTTCTGCTGAAG
>JAFDXS010000492.1 GCA_018267795.1 Bacteroidota bacterium
TGCAGCGATGCAAATAAAAAATGCTCGCCATAAAATCCTTATCGAACGTGGCCTTTTCTTAATAGTATGCTCTTTTGGTTCCTGGTGTTTCAATTGTATTCAATTTGGATAAATACCTGCGTAATGCCCGGTTCCTACCGTTTATTCAACCTAATATTCCGGGCTCAAACTTACACTTCTTTTTCGTCTTCAGGCATCACAAAAAAGCCGATACTTCTCAAAGGATTAATAAATCCAATGAATCGCTTTTTAAATGATGTTTTTCTGCGAACTGTTTTAATGAACGGTTTAAGAAAATCATTCACATATTGCTGTTCGGATGGGGTAAGCGCCTGCTTCGCATACTTCTTCTTCAAATATATATTCATAAATCCGGAAAAGGAAGTGCCCATTGCAGGGTCAACAATATCTCTTGCATATTGCATAGGCGTTCTCTGTCCTCTTTCTATACCTACCTGGTGCAGGTAGAAACCGGCAGAACGGTATGCCCAGTAAGCCTTATTACCTTCAGATTTCGCATTTCTATATCTGAATAAGAAATAAGCCATAATAATATTAGGCAGCAGTAGGAATAACAATATTAATCCGCCCACAATACCACATGCAATCAATAGTATTGCTTTTACAGATACGGTTTTTTCCTGTTTTGCAACAGCTGGTTTTTCTTGTGGCTTACTTATGTCTTTACGCTTCAGGTACACTTCATCTATTGGTGCCGGCTTAGGGAACTTCTTTATTATAGCCGTACCATTTTCGTTAGCACCCGGTTCTATTTTCTTTATAGCTTCCGCATAAGAGATGGCTGTCGCTTCTTCGCCCTTTTCCATGCTTTGCAGTGGCACATCTACGCTATCTCTTTTCACTGTGGCTATCTTCATGTCCATACTTACGTCCACAGGGGCAGGCAGGTTGTATTCCTTATCATGAAAAACCATGTGCTTTACTTTCAGCACCATTACCTTTTTTACGGTATCTACATCTTCTACTATGCCTTCTGCTGCCAGCCATGCTTTAGGTGGCTGCATGGGTGGGGTGCCGTCTGGCTTAGGACTTTCACGGGCATCATTATTACCTACCGTAGTATCAAAGTCCATCCATCCATAGCCGGGGAAATAAACCTGTACCCATGCATGCGCCTGGTCGGCATAGTACCAATACCACCCCTTATTTTTATCGCTTCTGTCCACAGTAAGGAAGCCTACAGCTATACGTGATGGAATGCCCAGAGAACGAAGCATAAATAAGGTAGCCCCGGCAAAGTAGGCACAATACCCCTTGTGGTTTTCTGTAAGGAAATACATAAGTTTTGATGCGCTGGGTATATCCGGCACGCCAGGGTTATCAGTATACTTATACAAAGGGTCACCATTCTCATCTTTCGATAGGAAGTAGTCCCTGATGGCTATCACTTTATCTACAGGTGTCTTTGCATTCTTTGTAACCTCATGAGCCAGTTGCGATATTTTACCAAATTTCACATCGCCTGGCATATAGGTGTAGTAGCTCATAAAGCGCTTATCCACATCTGCATAGCTGGTCACATCCCGCAGTACCTTAAAACGCATTGCCTGGAATTTGCGGATATTCGTATCAGGAGAGTTGTAAACAAAATAGGCACTGTTAAGCTGCGATACATAGCTCTTTGCCCTGAATGCAGTTTTAAACTCATTTCTGAAATCTTTTTCTATAGTAATAGGCTGTACAAAGAAACCTACGTTAGGTGCCAGGTAGGTATGTGGTGAAAGACTTTTGCTATATACCTGCACTTCTACTATTGTTCTCGCTTTGTCGCCCAGGCTATTTTTTATAACAGTAGTATCCATTTTTGTGCTGAACAGCGGGATAGATGCAGGATCCGGCTCAAAAAGGTCATTATATGGTATGGTGGAGTCGCGCTCGAAGGTTTCGGTGAGGGTATCGAATTTGGTATAATAAAAGGCTGTGAGATAGAGAGGATTAGGTATAGTTGTATTGCCTAAGAAATTGTCAATATGAGCGCAAAACAATAAGTCATTACTCCTGCCCAGGCTGCTGCTGAGGCGTGAATAGTTTTTTAGGTCAAAGGTATTGTCTTTGTTCTTTTTCAGCATGCTGTTATCGCCACCCTTGCCACCGCCGCCATAGTTGGCTACAGTTTCTTTTATCTCGCTGCGCATCATATACACCACACCGCCTAACAACAATAAGGACAGCACGCCAAAGAATATCAATCGCCTGCAGAGAAACCACCAGAACTTTTGAGACTTGTCTTTGTAATTATATATCTGCTCTGCTGTAAAGATTATATATACGGCATACAGTACCGCAGGGGCAAACGCACGTAATAAGGCTACTACGGTATCTGCATTGGCCTTGGCTATTACCAGTATGCAGGCACAGAGCAAGGCACCCGATATAAATACCGACCAGTAGCGAAACCGCACAAAACCATACCCGATCAGCCAGCCTGCCGTCAGTAGAATAGCAAAGACCAGGAACTGTACAGAAATGAAAAAAGCATCAAACTCGCCAATGGCCAGCTTGTCTAACCCCTTGTAAACAGT
>JAFDXS010000493.1 GCA_018267795.1 Bacteroidota bacterium
CGTTATCATCCCCTATGTGAAGGGTGATAGAAAGATATGGTCGTACTATGCAAAAAACGTGCATGACTTTGCCTTTACCGCAGACCCTTCTTACCGCATAGGTACCACCTACTGGAATGGTATAGAATGTGTGGCGCTGGTGCAGGAACCACATGCTGCAGGCTGGCAAAATGCGCCGGAGTATATAGCCAAGATAATAAAAACATTTTCTGAGGATATAGGAATGTACCGATATCCTAAAATGGTGGCTGCAGATGCAAGAGATGGTATGGAATACCCTATGCTAACGCTGGATGGCGGCAGTGAACCGGGGTACCGTAGTCTGCTGGTGCATGAAATAGGACATAACTGGTTTTATGGCATGGTGGGCAGTAATGAAACTTACCGCGCTGCAATGGATGAAGGTTTTACTCAATTTCTAACCTCCTGGGGATTGCGCAGGATAGACGGGGATAACCAGGTGATGGGTGTACCAAAGTCGAAATACAGGAGGCATTTTGCAGAGCCGGTGAATGTAATGGACCGGAATGTGCTAACTCCCTATACCTACGATGAACTGAACCAGGATGAAGTGCAGCTAAATACATGGTCTGACGACTTTAATAATGGATTGAATCACGGTGGCGGATATAGAGAGGTCTATTTCAAAACAGCATCCATGCTGTATAACCTGCAATACGTGCTGGGTGACAGCCTGTTTGCAGCAACTATGAAGCACTACTTTGCGCAATGGTCATTTGCGCATCCATATTTTGAAGACTTTAGAAATTCGGTAATCAATTTCACTCATATGGACCTGAACTGGTTTTTTGATGAGTGGTTTGAAACGACCAAACAACTGGACTATGGTGTGGCATCTATGAAGAAAATACCAGGGCAGGACAGCTTTGCCATACGCCTGCGCAGAACGGGAGAAATGCAGATGCCTATAGACATGACAGTAACTGCGAAAGACGGTAAGAAATACAGCTACTATATACCTAATACCTGGGACCAGAAAAAGACTGAAGCAACAGTGCTGCCAAAATGGTATGGCTGGGGAAAGTTTATGCCTATCTATGATGCGCATGTGAATATCCCTACCGGCATAAGAGATGTGCGGATAGATACAAGCTACCGACTGGCAGACAGGGATATGGTGGATAACTATAAGAGACATGGCTTCAATTTTAATCCAAGAGCTATCTATTCTAAGTTTGATGGGGGGCTGGCAAATATTACAGACAGAAGACACTATAGATTGTATATACGCCCTGACCTATGGTGGAACCAGGTGGATGGTATAAAAGCGGGCGTACATTTTGAAGGAGATTATTTATCTACCCTGTATAAAACAGATGCAACCGTGTGGTTTAATACGCATCTGCTGCAAGCGAGTAAGTATCAATCGCGCCCGGGAGAAGGGCAGTATGTAAACTATGTACCTGTAAATTATACATTCAATTACCTCTCGCCTATAACGCGTAACTATCCTAAACTGCAATTGCAGATAAACAGCCGCGTGCTTGATGGGCTTAACTATCATAAGCTGGGCCTGAACTGGGTAGTGGACGATAAGAATACGCTGCAGCTAAACGGCCTTAGCATGTGGCGGCAATTGTCCCAAGACTTTGACTACCTGCTATACCCTGAAGAATGGAGCAGTACAAGGGCGCATACCAATACCTCACTGAACGCTGCCTGGGTGCACCGCTACAACTATTTTAAGGGCAATGGAACCTATACATTTAGCCTGCGGGCGCCTATGTTTACCGGCAGCAATGCTAATTCATTTAACTATGCATACGGACAGCTGGAGGCTGTGAATTATAACTATCTCGGTAAGCTGGGTGTGCGCACCCGCATATTCGGGCGATACGGTACAGGGAATAATATACCTTATGAAAGTGCCCTGTTCCTTGCTGGTGCAAACCCTGAAGGACTGATGGAGGATAAATATACCCGCAGCGTGGGCTTTGTGCCTGATGACTGGCAGGGTATTTCGAAGTACGATGTAAACCACTTCCAGGAAGGAGGGGGGCTGAACCTGAGGGCTTATGCGGGATACTTTGCAGCAGATGAACGAAGCGGTAAAAGCTATATAGCTTATAAAGGCCGCAGTGGTGCATCTGCAAGTGTGGAAGTGGACGTGGCTAACTATCTGCCATTGCACCCTAAGTTTACACGCAACTGGCTGCATGCAGATGTATATGGTTTTGCAGATGCAGGTGTAATGGAACTGAGCAAGTATAATACACCGGACTACTGGAACACACAACCGGCAGATGGCATGTGGAGCGATATACGCGTGGATGGGGGCCTTGGACTGGCGCTGACTATAAAGAACTGGGGCGTATTTGAAAAAGCGAAGCCATTGACCTTAAGACTGGATGTGCCTTTGTTTATTAACCGTACGCCATACGGTGACCCGCAGTATAGCAGCATAAGGTATGTGGTGGGGATAAACCGAACATTCTAGGCATAAATGATTTTTCTTATCCTTTATCCAGTAGATTTGGGATAAGATATTTATGCATGTTCAGTAAGATAAAG